>CAYQRM010000116.1:0-7642 GCA_964419785.1 uncultured Solibacteraceae bacterium
GCTCGCGGCGGCGATCCGCGCGTCGCGTCCGTCGCTTCCGGCTGACGTCGAAGCGAATCGTGCGCGCGCCGAAGCGCAGTCCGACGTGATTGCGACGGCGAGCGGCGTCCTGTAGCGCCAAACGCGGTCGCGCGACCGCGAGCTCGTCCGGCCCGGGCCTGCCCGTATAATGCGAGCCGCGATGGCTCTGCCTTCGGGCATGCGCCTGGGTCCGTACGAGATCCTCTCGGCGATTGGCGCCGGAGGAATGGGCGAGGTCTACAAAGCCCGCGACACCCGACTAAACCGCACCGTCGCCATCAAAGTCCTGCCAGGCCACGTCGCTGACGCCGAGTCGCGCGCGCGACTCGAGCGTGAGGCCCGCGCGATCTCGAGCCTCGATCATCCGAACATCTGCGCGCTCTACGACGTCGGCCAGCATGGCGACACGTACTACATCGTCATGCAGTTTCTCGACGGGCAGACGCTCGCCGAGCGGCTGACGCGCGGACCGCTCTCGATTGATCTCTCGCTGCGAATCGCGATTGAGATTGCGAGCGCGCTCGAGCACGCGCACCGCGCAGGCATCGTTCATCGCGATCTGAAACCCGCCAACGTCATGCTGGCGGGATCCGGCGCGCGCGGCGCGGGAACCGCAAAGCTGCTCGACTTTGGCCTCGCGAAACCGCAAGGCCCGATCCTGCACATTGGCTCGTCGGATCAAACTGCTCTCGCCGCGTCGCCGGTGACCGCCGAAGGGGTGATCGTCGGCACCGTACGCTACATGGCGCCGGAGCAGGTCGAGGGCAAAGACGCGGACGAGCGGAGCGACATCTTCGCGTTCGGCGTCGTCCTGCACGAGATGATTACCGGCGCCCCGCCGTTCGACGGGCCGACGCCGGCGAGCGTCATCGGATCGATCCTGCGCGACACGCCTCCGGCGATCACCATGCGGCAGCCGCAGGCGCCGCCCGCGCTCGCGCACGTCGTTGCGACGTGTATGGCGAAAGATCCTGACGATCGCTGGCAGAGCGCGTCGGATCTCAAGCGCGAGCTGCAGTGGATCCAGTCGACGATCGGATCGCCCGCAGGCGAGCGGAGACAACAGGCGCCGACCGACGGCGTCTCACGCTCGTGGCGCGTGGCGGCGATCGCGTCGCTAGCGGCGGCGGGCCTGCTCGCTGCTGCGCTCGTGTTGGCGCCGTGGATGCGCATGCCCGCACCCGAGACCGTGCGATTCGAGATCGAGTCGCCGCCGGACGCTCCGTTCGCCGGCGTCGGCGCGTCGGCGCCGACGACGCAATTTGCCATCTCGCCGGACGGCCGCCGCCTCGTCTTCGTCGCCGCTCCGGCGGGCGGACGTTCGATGCTCTGGGTGCGCAGCCTGGACACCACGAAACCGCAGGTAGTCGCCGGCACGGAAGACGCGGTCAGTCCGTTCTGGTCACCCGACAGCCGCTCCGTCGCCTTCTTTGCCAAGAGCAAACTGAAGAGGGTCGACGTCACCAGCGGGGGGCAGCCTCAGACGCTCTGCCCGGCTTCGTCGGATCCGCGCGGAGGGGCCTGGAGCGCGGACGACGTAATCGTCTTCGCGCCGACCACGAACTCAGGTCTCGAGCAAGTGAGCGCGAAGGCCGCAGACGGTGTGGCGACGCCGGCGCTCGCGTTGCGCCCCGGCGACGCGTCGTATCGTTGGCCATCGTTTCTTTCCGACGGTCGTCATTTCTTGTTCTACGTTCGCAAGGCGGATCGGTATGGCGTCTATCTCGGATCGCTCGACGGACAGCCGCCCACGCCGATCCTCGAGCGCGCGCCGTTCAACGCGATCGCCTCGTCCGGCTACCTGCTGACAATGCGCGACGGCACTCTGCTGGCCTACCCGTTCGACGAGAAGCATGGGCGGCTGACCGGCGAGCCGATCCGCGTCGCCGAGCAGGTGAGCGGATCGAGCGCCCAGTTCGCATCGTTTTCGGTGTCGGCGGCCGGCGCGCTCGCATATTCGACGGGCCTTACGACACAGAGCCGGCTGGAGTGGTTCGATCGCACCGGCAAGTCGTTGGGCCCGGCCACTGACGCGGGCGACTACTCGTACTTCCGGATATCGCCCGATCAAAAACAGGTCGCGATCGCGCGCGTTGATCCGCAGACGAGCACATCCGACCTGTGGCTGCTCGATCTCTCCCGAGGCGTCGCGACGAGATTCACCACCGATCCCGGCACGGAGACGTCGCCGGTCTGGTCGCCGGACGGCGCGCGCCTGGTGTACCGGTCGGATCGCAACGGTGGAAATTTCCTCTTCGAGAAGCCTGTGAACCAGGCCGTGCCGGATCGGTTGCTCGCGGCATTCGACGCACCGTTCCCGACCGACTGGTCGCCGGACGGGCGCTTCATCGCTTTTCACGGGCCGGTACCCGGTGGAACCTACGATGTGATGGCGGCCGACCTGCAGGACACGTCGAAGCGCATTCCGATCGCGGATTCGCCGCCAGGAACCGACATCGGCGGACAATTTTCGCCTGACGGACACTGGCTCGCGTATGCCTCGGACGTCAGCGACCGGATGGAGATCTATGTCCAGGCATTTCCGAAATCCGGCCGTGTCGTTCAGATCTCCACTGGTGGCGGGTCGGAACCGCACTGGCGTCGCGACGGACGCGAGATCTATTACCTCTCGCTCGATCGGAAGATGATGGCGGTGCTAGTCACGCCTGGTGCGTCGCTCGTGAGCGGCACGCCGCGGGGGTTGTTTCAAACGCGCGCGCCCACGCTCGCGACGCCGTACCGCATGAACTACGACGTCACCGCCGACGGCAGCCGCTTTCTGATCACGACACCGGTCGAGGGCACGCGCACCGAGGCGTCGATCAACGTCGTGCTCAACTGGCTGGCCGACGTCCGCAAGAAGTAGCGTCAGACGCTTTCAACAAATCCACAGAAAACGCTCAAGGACCAGCGACGCTCCATGCGTCACATCGTCCTGGAGCGTGTATGCGGATCAACACGCACGTCGCAATTCTCGCCGCGGCGATTGCCGCGGTCACCGGCTCTGACAGGATTGTGAGGTCGATGATCGCCGAGAGAGGCCCGGCGCCCATGTTGACGCTGCGCGGACCAGCCGACGCCGCTCCCAGCCGCGCGCCCGTACACCTCGCGACTGCGCGGGCGGGCAATCAGGAATGCCTCAGCGCGGACTGCGGTTCCCCGAGATAGCCAGGGTTATGCGCGAGCGTACTTTCCGAATCCCTCGAGGCACCCTTGCCACCCGCGGGGGTTAGGGCGCGACCGAAGCCTAGAGCGGTTTCCGCTTGTACGTAGTACGGCGTCATGGGACATCTGCCGCGGGAGGACCGATGGCGCCGTATTCCATGGACTTGCGAGAGCGGGTCGCTCGGGCCTGGGACGCGGATCCCGACGCGGACGCGATCGCGGCGAAGTATGAAGTGAGTCGGGCGTGGGTCCACCGGTTGATTCAGCGCCGACGAGAGACCGGATCGCTCGCGCCCCGGAAGCAGACGAAGTTTCGGCGCTGCGTGCTCGATGCCGATCAGCAGACGCGCTTACGCGCGCTGATTACGGCGCAGCCCGATGCGACGCTGCTGGAGCTGCGCGCGGCGCTGCCGACGACCGCCGCGTTGAGCACGCTCTGGCGCACGATCGATCGGCTCGGCTTCACCGTTAAAAAAAACGGTCCACGCCGACGAACAACGCCGCCCTGACGTCGTCGTGGCGCGTCAGCGCTGGCGCGACTGGCAGCCGCTCCGCGACGTCGCGCAGTACGTCTTCCTCGATGAGTGCGGCGTCACGACGGATCTGTTGCGGCGCTACGGCCGCAGTCTCCGCGGCGACCGCCTGCGCGATCACGCGCCCTGCGGTCACTGGCAGACGCACACCGTCGTCGCGGGCCTGCGCCTCGCGGGGCTGACGGCGCCGGCCGTCTTCAACGGGCCGATCGATACCGCGAGCTTTGTGGCCTATGTCGCCCAAGTGCTCGCGCCGGCCTTGCGGCCGAGCGACGTCGTGGTGCTCGACAATCTGCCGGTGCACAAAGACGCCGCGGTCGCGGCCATGATTGAAGCCGTGGGGGCGACGCTTCGCTTTCTGCCGCCGTACAGTCCCGATTTCAATCCGATCGAGCAGGCCTTCGCCAAGCTCAAAGCGTTCCTGCGTGCGGCCCGGCCGCGCACCTTTGATCAAGTCAACGCGCTGGTGGCGACGGCCCTCACGCTGTACTCCCCGACCGAATGTGCGAATTACATCCGCAACTGCGGCTATCGAGTCGCTACAGGGTTATGAAAAACGCTCTAGGATGCCGCGCTTGCCGCGCCGTCCTCGAGCCTGACGCAATTGCGTCCCGCTTCCTTCGCGCGATAGAGCGCGGCGTCCGCGGCCTCGAGCACGAGCTCGGGCGTCGAGTGGCGCTTCGATTTTTCGCCGATGCCGATGCTGACGCTGATGCCGCCCGCGGGCTGATTCGACCGCCGCGTGCCGACCCGCGCATCGGCGATCGTCTGGCGCAACGATTCGGCGAACGGCTGCGCTTCGAGCGCCGATCGCCCGCGAAACACGATCAGGAACTCCTCGCCGCCGTAACGAAACGCGCGGCCGCCGCCGCCGACTTGCAAGAGCTCAGCGCCGACCATCTTCAAGAGCTGGTCGCCGGCCTCGTGGCCGTACGTGTCGTTGAAGCGCTTGAAGTGATCGACGTCGCACATGGCGATCGCGTAGTGTCCGCCGAGCTGTCCCATCACGTTGTTGAAGGCGCGGCGGCCCGGCAGGCCCGTGAGCTCGTCCCTGTACGCGATGTCGTAGCCGTGTTCGAGCACGGCGAGCACGAGGATCAGGCCGGCCGCGCCCCAGTAGAAGAGCAACGCTGGCGCCTTATCAATCTGACTAAGCCCGAGAAATACTGCGACCAGCGCCCACAGCATTCCCTCTTCGACTTTCGTGCGGCGCATGAACACGAGCGCCAGGATCGTCGCCACCGCGACCGCGAATGTCAGCCGCGCCGCCGCCGGCAGCCACAACCACGCGCCCGGCTGGTCGCCCCACCGCAGAAATTGGGCGACGCTGTTGTTCTCCACGACCCACGTCATGCCCGCGACCTGGACGACGATGAACGCGATCTTGAGGAGACCGTCGAACGTGAGCACTCCGCGCTCCTTGAGCGCGGCGAAGATCATGAAGTTCAGCGGGAGGAGAAATGCGACGAGCTTGCCGAACGACGGATCCCCGGGCCACTGCGCCATCCGCCAGACGCACAACGTCACCGCCGCGGCGCAGCACAGCAGGCGCGACTGGTCGTAGTACCAGCTGAGCAGCACGGCCGCCGCGAGCGCCCCGTAGCAGAAGAACACCGCGTAGGGCTCGGCGATCCCGCGCACCACGTCTTCCTGCTGGATCGCCCACGCGGCCAGCACGAGCACGCCACCAGGCGCGAACAGACCGACGACAGATCGCAGCGCGGTATGGCGGATCATGCGGTGACGTGCCGCGCGCGGCTAGAGCGATCTCCGTCGGAACAGCAGGACGACGGCCAGACCCCAGCCGACGACGGCAAACCAGAGCGCCGGCTGCTTGACGAGCGGAGGTGCGGCTACGGCGAGCGGCAACGGAGCGGCAAGCGTCGCCGGTGGTGCCGCGGGTCCAGGACTGGTCGCGTGCGCGGCCGCGGGTTCGTTCAATGTTCCATCGACCGGCTTGGACGCCTTCAGACGCTCGAGCTCATCACGAAGATTCGCGACCTCGTTCTCGAGTTGATGCACGAGCAATCCGCCAACCGCGCCAAGCGCCAGCGCGCGCGCGTTCTCCGCGCTCTGCGCCGCGGTGCGCGCGAATTGCACGACCTCCTGATCCTTCGGATTCCTTCGATACGCATCCTCCGCGCGGCCGAGGAACGTTGTCGCCTGCGAGAGCGCCTCGCGTGTGTACTCTTCTTCCTTGAGTCCGGCGCTGCCCGATCGATCTGCCGCGAGCACGCCCGATTTCGATGCGAGCTCGACAGCCTTGCGCGCCTGCAGCAACTGGTTCGGTACGCCTGCGGGCGCGATGGCCGGCGACGACTCGTAGTTCGCGTAATGCGTGAAGTAGAAAAGCTGGCCGCGAATCGGCAGCGCGCGATTGTCCGTCACGTCGTCCTGCCTCACGCTGTACATCACGACGAACGAGCTGGGATCGACGACGGCGTAGCTTGGCTCGGCGGTGATCATCAGCCAGAACGTCTGGTACGGCGTGGTCACGTTGATCGACACGGGGTTGTTGCCGTTGAACGTGATCTCGCCCAGGTTCGCGGCGTGGCCGTCGACCGACACGGCCCAGAGGACGTAGGTCAGAAAATCCTTGCCCAGGTGGGACGCCGGCGCGAGCCCGGTGATCTGTCCGCGATTGATGTCGAGCTCCACGAAACCCGGGCGGCTGCCGATCTTGAGATGCAGCTTCGCTTCGGGTGCGAGCGCGGTGCCGCGCATGTGCACTTCAGTCGATCCGGCGAGATGACGGTAGCTGAGGATCTGTCCGTCCGACTCGTTGAACTCGATGACGCGCAACTGGGCCGACCGCTCGGTCGCCGGGTATCGCTCGGCGACGACGAGAGTCGACACCACGCCAATCAGCGCCGCCGTGGCGGCGACCGGCATTCGACGGAATGGGCCCATTCATAAGCTTTTACGGTCGGAATCGGCCCGGGCTTTAGGCGTCGCGGGCTGACCTTCGAAGTCGCCCTGGACTTCGTGGAGTCAGCAATTAGTCCGCTTTCAGGCAGAATTCTACTTGTCAGTCCCAGGGTGGACATAAGGCCGCTTTCAACAAAATCAGGCCCGAAATCGTGGATCTCTAGTCCAGCGCGGTCATGCTCCTGAACGGGTACTGGTTTCGCAATAAGGACCTGTAACAACCCCTCAGTTTCGGGGGTCATATTTGCACTGGAGTAGGTGAAAGAAATGCGAAAGTTTGGATTTGCGGTAGTGGGGTTCACGGCGATGGCGCTCGTCGCTGCGACTGGCACGTCGGCCATGGCGAGTTCGCTGACCTATGAATTGACGATCGATCACTGCACGGGGGGCTGTGGCACGTCCCCGTTCGGAACCGTGACAATCACGGACGTTGCGGCTAACGAAGTCTGGGTCGACGTCACGTTGCTCAACGGCGACAAATTCGTGAACACCGGCGTCCCGACGGTTGGCTTCAATCTGAACGGAATTACGACCATCAGCCTGGTGGCGAGTCCGCCGTCGCCGGCGCCGGCCAACACGGCCCACTTTGCGTTCGCCAGCTTGACAGCTGGATCGAACCACGACGACGGGTTCGGAATTTTCGACTTCGCCTACAACTACACCGGCGGCTCTGGAGGATCGAACCCGTTCGTTGGCCCGCTCGACTTTACGGTGACGGCAACGGGCCTCTCAACGGCCTCGTTCCAGAAGCTGAGCAGCGGCGGGGCTCCGAGCGTCGACTTTGCTGTCGACATTCTGTCGGCCTCGACGGGTAACACGGGTCCGGTGGGCGCCAGCATTCTCTGCGGCCCCGACAACTGTGGGATTAATCCCCTCACGACGGTCCCTGAGCCTGCGTCGTTCCTGCTCCTAGGTTCCGGATTGCTCGCGGCGGCCGCGGTCGTTCGTCGTCGCCCGCGCGCGCGCTCGAAATAGGTTCTCCCCGTCCGACACAG
>CAYQRM010000117.1:0-14211 GCA_964419785.1 uncultured Solibacteraceae bacterium
ACCTGATCGGCGAAGGTGGCGAGCGTGTCGATCATGCTGTTGATCGTGTCGGACAGCGCCGCGATCTCGCCCTTCGCCTCCACCGTGAGCTTCTGCTGCAGGTCGCCGTTCGCGACCGCCGTCACGACCTTGGCGATCCCGCGCACTTGGCTCGTGAGGTTCGAGGCCATCGAGTTCACGTTGTCGGTCAGGTTCTTCCAGGTGCCCGCGACGCCCGGCACGACCGCCTGACCGCCGAGCTTGCCTTCGGTGCCGACCTCGCGCGCCACGCGTGTGACTTCCGACGCGAACGCGTTGAGCTGATCGACCAACGTGGTGTTGGTGTCTTTGAGCTCGAGGATCTCGCCTTTGACGTCGACCGTGATCTTGCGGGAGAGGTCGCCGCGGGCGACCGCCGTCGTCACCTCCGCGATGTTGCGCACCTGGGCCGTGAGGTTCGTGCCCATCGCGTTGACCGAATCGGTGAGGTCCTTCCACGTGCCGGCAACGCCGGGCACCTTCGCCTGGCCGCCGAGCTTGCCTTCGGTGCCGACCTCGCGCGCGACGCGGCTGACCTCCGACGCGAACGAGTTCAGCTGATCCACCATCGTGTTGATGGTGTCCTTCAACTCGAGAATCTCGCCCTTCACGTCCACCGTAATCTTGCGCGACAGGTCGCCGCGCGCGACGGCCGTGGTCACCCCGGCGATGTTGCGCACCTGCGCCGTCAGGTTGTACGCCATCGCGTTGACCGAGTCGGTCAGGTCCTTCCACGTGCCCGCGACGCCCGGCACGACCGCCTGACCGCCGAGCTTGCCTTCGGTGCCGACTTCGCGCGCGACGCGCGTGACCTCCGCGGCAAACGAACGCAGCTGATCGACCATCGTGTTGATGGCTTCTTTCATCAGCAGGATCTCGCCGCGGACGTCGACCGTGACTTTCTTCGACAGGTCGCCGCCGGCGACGGCGATCGTGACGTCCGCGATGCTCCGGACCTGCGCGGTCAGGTTGCCGGCCATCTGGTTGACCGAGTCCGTCAGGTCTTTCCACACGCCCGAGGCGCTGCCGACCTGCGCCTGGCCGCCGAGCTTGCCCTCGATGCCGACCTCGCGCGCGACTCGCGTCACTTCCGACGCAAAGACCGAGAGCTGATCGAGCATCGTGTTGACGAGCTTGGCAGAGCGCAAGAACTCGCCCTCGAGCGGGCGGCCATCGACCTCGAGGCTCACGCCCTGGCTGAGGTCGCCTTTGGCCACCGCACCAACCGCTCGCGTGATCTCAATCGTCGGCGACACGAGGTCGTCGACCAGGCCGTTGATGGCCGCGACTTCCATGGCGCGGAGCCCTGTCGCGCCCGGCAGCTGCATCCGCTCGCGCAGCCGGCCTTCTTTGCCGATGACCCGGCAGACGCGCTCGACTTCGACGGCCCGGCGTTCGGTAATCGCGACGATCTCGTTGAAAACATCGGCGATCTTTCCGGAGACGCCCGTCAGATGCACCGGGAGCCGCACGGCGAAGTCGCCGCCGCGAAACGCGATCATCGCTTGCAGGAGCTCGCCGGCAAACACGTCGGGGTTGTCGAGAGGAATTGCGGGTCGCGTCGCGGGGGTCAGCGCAGCAAGATCTGGTTGATCCATGCCTGAGGAACCGGTGACGCCATTACAAGAGACATTCCAGAGGAATTGCGAGGTCTATGGACCTTTGGATGGAGGCAATTACCCACAGTGAGCATTCCGGTGCCCAAGTCGGATAGCGGGCGGCAAGCGTCGCCCGGCGAGTCCACACGCGTCGTGAACAGCAGCGGTCGAGTTTGCGGGCGACGTTCTGCCGTGTCATGATTTGTAGGCCCGCCTCGTCTGTCTCCCAGAGCCCCATGCGCGTCTGGTCCGTCACGGCCGTCGCCGTCCTGCTCGCGGTCCCGCAAGGGCTGCCGCCCATGCGCGGGGGGTCGCGCGGCGGGCAGACGATTACCGGCCAACTTGGACATCCGAACTCGCGCTCGGCCACGAGCGACGCGCTCGATCGATACGTCTCGGGCGACTATGACGGAGCGATCGGGGCGCTCGTCTACCTGGGCGGGTTCAGCACGGTTGACGCCGACGAGTGGATCAAACGTGGCGGCCTCGCGGACGCCACTCGCCGGCGCTTCATTGCTTCGTCGCTGGCGCTCGAGGTCATTGCGGCGAAAGAGGCGTGGCCGGTCGCGCTCTACGAGTGGGCGTGCGAAGGCATGCGCAACGCGAACCCGCCCTCGCCAAATGAAGCGCTGTGGATGCGCACGTCAGTCGCGCTGGCGGAGGGCGACGCCATGTGGTCCATCCTCCAGGACCCGCACCTTGGCCATGCCCTCGAGCGCTTTCCCGACGATCCGCATTTGAAGCTCGCACGCGCATTCGTCGCCGAGGCGTCCGCGCTGCAGCCGAAAGTCACGACGGGCACCGTGACGACCGATCAAACGCCCGTCGCGCTCGATCGCATCGCCGCGCGGCTGCCTGATCCGGCTACGCCTCCCGATCCCGCGATGACCCTGACGCTCGAGCGCATCGCGGCAGGCTATCGCTTGCTGGTGTCCGATCCTGTGGTCGGCCTGGAAGCACATCTGCGCCTCGGCGACGTCGAGCTGCGCCTCGGTCGGATTGACGCAGCCGTCGGCGAATTCCGCATCGCCGAGCGCGATCCCGATCCGTTCGTGTCATACCTCGCGAAGCTGTTCTTGGGTTGGACCGCCGCGCATGCGGGCGACACCGGCGCGGCAATCAACGAGTATCGATCCGCGCTCGAGCTCACGCCTCACGCCCGATCGGCGACGACGCTCTTGTCCGCGTTGTATCTGATGACCGGTCGCGCTGCCGACGCCGAGTCGGTGGCACATGATTTTCTGTCCGCAAGTTCGCCGCCAGCCGATCCCTGGCGCATGTACCCGCGCGGCGACTTCCGCTCGTACCTCTCGCTCCTCGATCAGCTCCATGCGGCGATCAAAAAAACGCCGGGTGTTTTTTTACGCAAATGGTAAAAAGACTCCCGGCGTTATTTCTCGTGGCGGCGCTCGTGCAGCAGCCGCAGCCGACGTTTCGGGCGGTGAGCGACGTCGTCGCCGTGCAGGTCTCGGTGCACACGGCGCGGACGGTGGTGAAGGGGCTGACGGCGTCGGACTTCGTTCTCACCGACAATGGCGTCGCCCAGGAAATCACGGCGGTCGCCGCCGACAGGGTCTCCACCGACGTCACGCTCGTCGTCGACACGAGCGGCAGCGTGATTCGCAGCCTCGATCGATTCAAGACCGACGTCCGCCGGATGGCCGATGAGCTCAGGCCGGACGAACAGCTGCGCGTGGTGACGTTCGACACTGCCATCCGCGAGGTGCGGGCGATGCAGCCGGTGTCGAAGCGCGTGCCGGTGGACGCGATTCGTTCGGGCGGGATGACGTCGCTCCTCGACGCGATGGGGATGGCGCTTGCGCGAGCGCCGCGTCCCGATCGACGGCATTTGGTGTTCGTGTTCACGGACGGCGTCGACAACGCCAGCCTGCTCGGTTACAGCGCGATACCGGCGCTCGCCGCTCGCACCGACGCGGTGCTGCACATCGTGCTCGTCAAGGTCACGGGCGTTCCGGGCGAGTATCCGAGCCCGGCCTCACGCGCGCTCGAAGCCGCCGCCGCGCGGACGGGTGGGGCGCTCTATCCGCCAAACGAGGCGCCGGCCGACGTTGTCGCCGCGTTCAAGCTGGCCGTCGAGGCGTTTCGCCACGGCTATGTCCTGTATTACACGCCGAAGGGCGTCGCCCGGCCTGGCTGGCACGACATCAACGTGCGCGTGACAAAACCTGGCACCTACGACGTCCAGGCGCGTCAAGGTTACGAGGGCGGATAGTTACGATGCCGCGGTCAGCGATGGGACCGTCGTCGCGTCCGGCTCGACCGCGACGCCATCGCGGTACGTGACGGATCGTCCAGAGAGCGCAGGCACGCGCTCGCCCGGCACGAGAATCCCAACGAGATTCAGCGGATCGGCCGCCGAGACGGTGACGAGCTCGCCTGACGGCGCGCGATGGCGCAACGCGCGAAGCGATTCGACAGCCATGGGCAACGCGAACTGCTCGCCGATGAATCCAGAAACGAAACGGCCGCCGCGCACTTCGCCTCGATCTTCCAGCCGGCGGAACATCGTCAAGAGCTCACGCCACGTCGGCAGCACGCTCTCGCGCGCGAGCAAATCGCGGAAGACGACGCCGTAACGGCGCAGCAGCATCCAACACGTGGCCTCCGTGGCCGTGGTCTGGTCGCCAGATGACGCGTTGTGCAGCAGCGACCACCGTCCCGCGCTGTGTCTCGGACGCGACGTCTTGCCGCTGCCATGGCCTGCGCGACGGCGCGGGTCGATGAGCGCGCGGAGATTGTCGAAGCCGTCGGCAGTCACGAGCCCGGCGGCGACGAGCTCCCAGAGCGCGCCTTCGATTTCAGCCTTGAGTCGTCCGGTACCGCGCACGATGTCCGCAAAAAATGACGCGCCTGCGCGATGCAGGAGGCTGAGCGTTTCGCGAGCCGCGTGACTGAGCGCGGACAGACTCGCGTCATCGCTCGTTCTTCGCCGTGGCGTCATCCACGCCGCATCGTCGCGCACGAAGAACGCGATTGGCGCGACGCTGGTCGGCACGACGCGCCGCCCGGCGGCCGGCACCATCTCGAGGGTGGCGGGATGTGGCGACAATCGTCCCCATCCGACGAGGCCGGTCAGACACAGGCGATCGAGATCCTCCGGATCGTAGTTGATGACGCGCCGTGCGAGGAGCTGTCGCTCCCACGCATTCGCAGCCGTCTCGACACCTTGAAGCTGACCGATCGCTTCGAGCGTGCCGCGTTCGCCCGAGAGCTGCGTGCCGGGCGCGACGTGCTGCCACACAAGCAGCCAGCGCATGAACTCCGCAGCCGTCACCGGAGCGATTTCGCGGCGCAGCGCGCCAAGCGTCAGTCGATGGATGCGTGCGAGCAAGCGGCGCTCGCACCATTCTTCGGCGTTGATCCTGAATTGTCCGCGGAGCACCGCTCCGGTCGCTTCGATACGCAATACCGCGTGTTCGATTTCCCAGATGTCGAGGCCCAACCAGCTCGCGAGCTCACGCGTCGTCACCGGTCCGGTATGGGCGAGCCAGCCTTGGACGACCGCGACAACGGCGTCGCCCTGCGAGGGCGGCGCCACTCTCTCGACATCCGGGAGCGTGTCGACGACGCGCGCGCCAGGGAATGCGGTGGTGAACGTCTTCACTCGATCGGCCGCGACCCAATAGGTCCGACCGCCGTGTTCGACGCGACCCGCGCGACGATCGGCGGCTAGTGCGTCGAGCCACGGCCGCCACGTGTCGATCGGCCGCGCGTCAAACGACTCCGGCAGCGCGACGAGCGTCTGCAACGCATCGTGGAGCTCGTCGGCCTGGCGAATCTCTGGCCACGCGTCCTCGGTCACTTGAGCGATCGCCGCAGGATCCAGCTTGCCGATCTCGGACAGGATCGCTTCCGGCAGCGTGCGCCGCATCTCGACCGCGCGTGCGCGCCGTTCCTCGAGCGGCGCGTCGTCGAGGTACGCGTAGGGATTGGCGTTCAGGATCTCGTGCGAGAAAGCCGACGCTATCGGTGTGTCGACGGCGACGCATTTGATCGATCCGTCTGCGATGCGGCCGAGCAGCACGAGCAGGCCGTCGACATCCATCGCCTCGGTCATCACGTCCTTCATTACCTCGCGGACGAGCGGATGGTCGGGAATCTGGATGTCGCCTTCGATGTTTTCCTGACATGCCGCGACATCCGGAAACACCGACGCCAGGACATCGTCGGACTGAATCCGCTGGAGGTGAATCGGGACTTTCTTGCCGTTGCGGAACCGCTGGAGCGCGAGCGATCGGCTCGCGTCCCATCGCCAGCGCGTGCCGAAGATGGGCGAGGCGAGGGCGGCTTGCTCGAGCACCGCGCGCGCCGTCGCCGGCCGCAGATACTGAAACACATCCGCGAGCGGGAAGCTGTGCTGCTCGGCCAGCGCGATGTTGATGCCGTTGTCGGTCGCCGCGGCCTGCAGCTCGAAGTTGAACGATCGGCAGAAGCGCTTGCGCAGCGCCAGGCCCCACGCCTTGTTGATCCGCGCGCCGAGCGGCGAGTGGATCACGAGCTGCATACCGCCGCCTTCGTCGAAGAAGCGCTCGGCGACGATCGTGTCGTCGGTTGGGACGCTGCCGAGCACCGCGCGGCCGGCGACGACGTAGTCGACGAGCTGTTCTGCGCCAGCCTGATCGAGGCCGCACTCGGCCTTCAGCCAATCGATCGCCGCAGTCGTCGTCTGCGCGTTCGCGGCCACGGCGCCCGGTTTCGCGTCGGGTGCGAGCCGGCTGACGGTCTCTCGCACCTGCGCGACGTGGTGCGAAAGCTCCGGCGTGCGCGCGGGGGCTTCGCCTCGCCAGAACGGAATCGTCGGCGCCGCGCCGTGCGCGTCTTCGACGAGCACGCGACCGGCGACGCTCACACGCCGAATTCGCCAGGACGTGTTGCCGAGCAGCATGACATCGCCTGCCAGGCTCTCCACCGCGAAATCCTCGTCGACCGTGCCGACGACGGTCCCTTCGGGCTCGGCGACCACGGTGTAGAGGCCGGTGTCAGGAATCGCGCCGCCGTTGGTAATCGCCACGAGCCGCGCGCCTCGACGGGCTCGCAGGCGTCCGTTGACGCGATCGTGATGGAGGTACGCGCCGTAGCGCCCGCGACGAGCCGCGATGCCATCTGCGAGCATCGCGACGATCTCGTCGAACGTGTCGCGCTGGAGATCGCGATATGGATACGCGCGCCGGACGGCCTCGAACAGCTCGTCTGCGCTCCAGTCCTCGGCGGCGCACATCGCGACGATCTGCTGCGCGAGCACGTCGAGCGGCTGATCGGGAATCGCGAGCGCGTCGAGATCGCCGCGGCGGATCGCGAGCACAAGCGCGGCGCACTCCACCAGCTCGTCACGTGTGGTGACGAACAGACGACCCTTTGGCACCGCGCCACGCCAGTGTCCGGCGCGGCCGATCCGCTGCACGGCCACGGCAATCGATCGCGGCGAGCCAATCTGACACACGAGATCGACCGTACCGATATCGATGCCGAGCTCGAGCGAGGCTGTCGCCACGAGCGCGCGAAGCTCGCCGGCCTTGAGTCGCGTTTCCGCGTCCAGGCGGATCTTTCGCGACAGGCTGCCGTGATGGGCCGCCACGACTCCCTCGCCGAGCGTCTCGGAGAGGGCGTGGCTCAGCCGCTCGGCGAGCCGGCGCGTGTTGACGAAGATCAGCGTCGAGCGGTGTTCCAGAACGAGTCGCGCGATGCGATCGGCGACTTCGCCCCAGAGCTCATGTGACGCGACCGGACCGAGCTCGCTCGCAGGGACTTCGATCGCGAGGTCGAGTTGCCGCCTGGGAGACACCTGGACGATTACCGGGTCGGGACGGGCGGCGCCGGCGAGAAATCGTCCGACGACGTCGATCGGCTTTTGCGTCGCCGAAAGACCAATGCGCGTCGCGCGTTCGGGGGTGAGCGCATCGAGCCGCTCCAGCGAAAGCGACAGATGCGATCCCCGTTTGTCGTCGGCGACCGCATGAATCTCGTCAACGATCACGGTGCGGACCGTCTTGAGCATCGCGCGGCTCTTCTCGGCGGTGAGCAGGATGTACAGCGATTCGGGTGTCGTGACGAGGATGTGCGGCGGCCGTTCGATCATCGCGCGCCGCGCCGGCATCAGCGTATCGCCCGTGCGAACCGCGGTCCGGATTTCCGGCAGCTCGATGTTCCGCTCGCGCGCGAGGGCAAGGATCTCCGCAAGCGGCCCGTCGAGGTTCTTCTGGATGTCGTTGCCGAGCGCCTTGAGCGGTGAGATGTACAGGACTTCTGTCCGATTGCTGAGCGTGCCGACCGCGGCTTGCCGGACGAGGCCGTCGAGGCAGGCCAGAAATGCGGCCAGCGTCTTGCCCGACCCGGTCGGCGCGGAGATCAACGTGCTGCGGCCCGCGAGGATATGCGGCCAGCCCTGCACCTGCGGCTCGGTCGGCGTCCCGAATCGTGCCTCGAACCAGTCGCGCACCAGCGGATGCGCCCACTCGAGACCGTTCAGCTCCGCCCGGGGGTCTTTCATGGCAATTGCGTAACTCCCACTTCTAACACATTCCAGGTACGTCTGGTGCGTCAGGTAGGTTGGGCGGGAGGAACGTTGATGCGCGCCAACTTTCTTGGTTGGTTCGATGAACCAAGATCTGAACAAGTTGACAATCGTCAGTTCGTTCCTCGGACCCGGCGTACCTGACGTACCCGATGTACCCGATGTACCCGGTGTACCCGATGTACCCGGTGTACCCGGTGTACCCGATGTACCCGATGTACCCGACGTCCCCGGCCTTTAGATATGATCCTTCCTGTGGAACGCGAAGTCCTGGACCTCGACGTGTTGATCGTTGGCGGCGGGCCGGCCGGAATGTCCGCCGCGCTGCGTCTCGCCCAACTGCAAAAGGAGAAGGGCGGCGAGCCGCTCGCGATTGCCGTCCTCGACAAAGCGCGTGAGCCGGGCGCGCATAGTCTCTCGGGCGCGGTTCTCGATCCGCGCGCGCTGCGCGACCTGATACCCGACTTCGTGGCCAAGGGCGCGCCGCTCGAGACGCCGGTCAATCACGACGACGTCTACTTTCTGACCGAGCGCGGAAAACTCCGATTCCCGATCATCCCGCCGCCGCTTCGCAATCACGGCAACTTCATCATCTCGCTCAACAAGTTCGTCAAGTGGCTGGCGGCGCAGGTCGAGGCGGCGGGCATCGACATCTTCGCGGGCTTCTCCGCGTCTGAGGTTCTGTACGACGGCGACCGCGTCGTTGGCGTGCGCACCGGCGATCGCGGCCTCGACAAGCACGGCGGAAAGAAGCCGAATTTCGAGCCTGGCGTGGACATCCACGCGAAGGTGACGATCTTCTGCGACGGCGTCCGCGGCAATCTCACGAAGACGCTGGTCTCGAAGTTCGATCTCGATCGCGGCCGGCTGCCGCAGCTCTACGCCCTCGGCATCAAGGAGCTGTGGGAGATTCCGGCTGGCCGGCTCGCGCCAGGCAGCGTGATCCACACGATGGGCTATCCGCTGCGCATGGAAGAGTTCGGCGGCGCGTTCATCTACGCACTGTCAGAAGGTCTGCTCTCGGTGGGATTCGTGTCGGGTCTCGACTACAAGGACCCCATGTTCGATCCGCATCTCACGTTCCAGCGTCTCAAGCTGCATCCGTTCGTTTCCGGCTTGCTCGAAGGCGGCAAGATGGTGCGCTACGGCGCGAAGGCGCTTCCCGAAGGGGGATGGGCCACCGTGCCGCGCGTCCACATGGACGGGGCGCTCATCGCCGGCGACGCGGCCGGCTTCATGAATTCGATGCGCCTCAAGGGCATTCATCTGGCGATGAAGACCGGCATGCTCGCGGCGGAGACCGCGTTTGCCGGAGTCCGGCTGAACGACGTGTCGCGAGGCCGCATGTCGGCCTACGCGGTCGCGATCAACAACAGCGACGTCAGAGATGAGCTCTACCCCGTGCGCAACGTGCACCAAGCGTTCGAGCACGGGTTGCCGGCAGGCGTGCTGTATGCAGGTTTGGCGCTGGCCACCCGCGGATGGTGGATCCAGGACCCGATGCCCGCCCACGCGGGTTATCAGCAGATGCAGACGCTCTTCAGCTACTACGAATCGCGGCCGCCCTCACCGGACGTGCCGTTCGATCCGGTCAAGATCGATCGCAAGCTCACGTTCGACAAGGTGACGAACGTGCACTTTTCCGGCACGCGCCATCGCGAGGACGAGCCGTCGCACTTGCTCGTTCACGATCTCGACATCTGCCGGACCAGATGCCGCGTCGAGTACGGCAATCCGTGCACGCGCTTCTGTCCCGCCAACGTGTACGAGATGGTCGACGATGGCCAAGGCGGCAAGAAGCTGCACATCAACGCGTCGAACTGCGTGCACTGCAAGACGTGCGACATCATGGACCCGTACCAAATCATCGACTGGGTGCCGCCCGAAGGTGGGGAAGGCCCGCAGTACGACGGCCTGTGACGCTATCGCGCAGCCAACACTTCAAGGCCGCGGCGATTGCGGCGCTGGGCACGCCGGTCATCGAGGCGCTCGGCGGGACGTACCGCTGGCGCGAGACCGGCGCCGAGCACTTCGCGGAGGTCGCGCGCGAGGGTCGTCAGCCGATCCTCGCGCTTTGGCACGGCCGGATTTTGGCTGCCACTCTGTACTTCCGCGATCGCGGCATCGTCGCCATGACGTCCGAGAACTTCGACGGCGAGTGGGTCGCGCGGTTGATGCGGCGATTCGGGTACCAGGCGGCCCGCGGGTCGACGTCACGCGGCGGCGGACGCGCGCTCGTGCAGCTCCGGCGTGACATGGCGGCGGGACGGCCGGCGGCGTTCACGGTGGATGGACCGCGCGGTCCGGCGCGGATCGCCCAACCCGGCGCGATCTGGCTCGCGAGCGCGACGCAGAATCCGATCGTGCCGTTTCACATCGAAGCCGCGGACTTCTGGACCGTGAGCAGCTGGGACCGCCATCAGGTGCCGAAGCCTGGCAGCGATGTGGCCATCGCGATTGGTGCGCCGCTGGACGTGCCGGCGAAAGCCGACGAGGCTGTGATTGAAGAGCATCGCGCACGGCTCGAGCGCGCGCTTGCCGGCCTCGAAGCCAAGGCGCTTGATATGCTCACGCACCATTAGAAATGAGGCAATGGGGCAATGAGGCAATGAGTGAATGATTCTTTTCAGTTCTCCTAGATTCGCCGAGCATTCGACGCCGCCTGGTCATCCCGAACGGTCGGAGCGCGCGGAGGTGTTCGATGCGGTGGCCGAGGCTTTCGCGAAACGCGGAGGCGTCGTCCGCAGCCCGCGTCCAGCGACTCGTGATGAGCTGGCGCGCGTGCATTCAACGGCGTACCTCGATCGGATCGCCGCGACCACCGGTCGCGCGACGATGCTCGATCCCGACACCTTCACGAGTCCCGAGTCGCACGAAATCGCGCTGCTTGCCGCCGGTGCGGCCATTGACGCCGCGCGTCACGCGTACCAAACGGGCGAGCCCGCGCTGGCGCTCGTTCGGCCGCCAGGCCATCACGCGGAAGCGTCGCGCGCGATGGGCTTTTGTCTCTTCAACAACATCGCCGTCGCGGCGGCGGCGCTGCGTGCTGACGGCGTCGGCCGCGTCGCGATCGTCGACATCGACGTCCATCACGGCAACGGCACGCAGGCGGCGTTCTACGCCGATCCGACGGTCCTCTTCATCTCGAGTCACCAATATCCGTACTATCCGGGCACTGGCGCCGCGAGTGAAGTTGGCGTCGACGCCGGCGAGGGTTTCACGCTGAACGTCCCGATGCCCGCCGGCAGCGGCGACACGGATTTCGAAGCCGCGTACGGCACGACCGTCATTCCAGCGCTCGAGCGCTTTCGCCCGGACGTGCTGCTCATCTCCGCGGGCTTCGATGGGCACGAGCTCGATCCGCTCGGCGGCCTGCGGCTGACGACGTCGGGATACACGGGACTGCTCGCGCGACTCGACGACGCGGCGTCGCGGCTGTGCGGCCGCCGCATCGCGCTCGTGACCGAAGGCGGCTACCATCTCGCCGCGCTCGGCGAGTGCCTGGCGAGCGCGATCCGCGTGCTAGATTAGAAGTTTCATGTACACCCCGCAGGACATAGAGAAGAAGTGGCAGGCGCGCTGGGCGAAGAGCGGCGCGTTCGAGGTGACCGAGGATCGCTCGCGGCCGAAGTTCTATTGCCTCGAGATGTTCGCGTACCCGAGCGGCCACCTGCACGTCGGCCACGTGCGCAATTACATGATCGGCGACATCATGGCGCGCACGATGCGGATGCGCGGGTACAACGTGCTGCATCCGTTCGGCTGGGATGCGTTTGGCATGCCCGCCGAAAACGCTGCGATCAAGAACAACGTCCATCCCGAGAAGTGGACGCTCGACAACATCGCGCACATGAAGGGGCAGCTCCAGCGGCTCGGCATCAGCTACGCCTGGGGCCGCGAGATCGCGACGTGCCTGCCGGACTATTACCGCTGGAATCAGTGGCTGTTCACGCGCATGTTCAAGCGCGGCCTGGCGTATCGCAAGCGGTCGGCGGTCAACTGGTGCGAGACCGACCAGACCGTGCTCGCCAACGAGCAGGTTGAAGACGGCAGATGCTGGCGCTGCGGCAATCCCGTCACCACGCGCGACCTCGAGCAGTGGGCCCTGCGGATTACTCACTACGCCGACGAGCTCGAAGACGCGCTCGACGGAATGAAAGGCTGGCCGGAAAAAGTCCTGACGATGCAGAGCCACTGGATTGGGCGATCGCAGGGCGCGCGCGTCCGCTTCGCGCTGCCGGTGGGATCAGCGGTCGGCGTGCCGTCGATCGAAGTCTTCACGACGCGCATCGATACGATCTATGGCGCGACGTTCGTCATGCTCGCGCCCGAGCACGCGGTCGTCGAGCGGTTCGCCGCCGCGTCATCCAATCCGGACGAGTTTCGCGCGAAGGCCGCGCGCTTCAAGACCCAGGATCGCACGGCGAGACTGATGGCCGAGGTCGAGAAGGAGGGCTTCGATACGGGACAGACGGTGATCAATCCGTTCACCAGTCAACCGGTGCCGGTCTGGATCGCGAATTTCGTGCTCGGCGAGTACGGGACGGGCGCGGTGATGGGCGTGCCCGCTCACGATCAGCGCGATTTCGAGTTTGCGACCAAGTACCAGCTGCCGATCGTCCCCGTCGTGCGTCCGGTGGACGGTGAAGCGCCGGTGAGCGTCGAGCTTACGGAAGCCGCGTCGAATGACGGCATTCTCGTGAACTCCGGACCGTACTCCGGTCTCGAGTCCGATGCGGCGCGCGTGCGCATGACGGCCGACGCCGCATCGCGCGGCATCGGCGAAGGCACGACGCAGTACCGGCTGAAGGACTGGGGCATTTCGCGGCAGCGATACTGGGGCACGCCGATTCCGATCGTGCACTGCCCGTCGTGCGGCATGGTGCCCGTGCCCGACGAGCAGCTGCCCGTCGTCCTGCCCAAAGTCGTCGAGTTCACCGGACGCGGCGATTCGCCGCTCGCGCACGTGCCGGAGTTTGTCAACGTCGCGTGCCCGTCGTGCGGCAAGCCCGCCAGGCGCGAGACGGACACGATGGACACGTTCGTCGACTCGTCGTGGTACTTCTACCGGTTCTGCGACGCGAAGAACGACGCGATGCCGTTCGAGCCGGCGAAAGTGGCGTACTGGGGGCCGGTCGATTTCTACAGCGGCGGCGTCGAGCACGCGATCCTGCACTTGATCTATTCGCGCTTCATCAGTCGCGTCTTCCGCGATCTCGGATTGACGACGATCGACGAGCCCTTTTCACGGCTGCTCACGCAGGGGATGGTGCTCAATCACGGCGCCGTCATGTCGAAGTCGAAAGGCAACGTCGTCGATCCCGACGAAATGATCGAGAAGTTCGGCGCCGACGCGCTGCGCCTCTATGTGATGTTCGTCGCCCCGGTCGAGAAGGAAGTCGAATGGACCGACACGGGCCTCGAGGGTGCGTTCAGGTTCCTGAGCCGGGTGTGGCGCATGGTCGAGCACGTGACGCCGGCGGTGAAGGCGGCCGCAGCGCCGGCGGGCATGACGCTCGAGGATGACGAGCGCGCGCTGCGCCGCGTGACGCACCAGACGATCAAGCGCGTGACCGGCGACGTCGATCCGCGCATGCACCTCAACACGGCGATCTCCGCGATGATGGAGCTCGTCAACGAGCTCTACGCGTTTGGCGAGCAGCGCGGCATCCGTCCGAGCGGGCGCGACGATGATCCGCCGGCGACAATCGAGCGTCGAGAGACGGCTGCGGTGGTCCGCGAGGCCGTCGAATCGCTGGTGCTGCTGCTGGCACCATTCGCGCCGCACCTGGCCGAAGACCTCTGGGAGCGCCTCGGGCAGACCGGAGGTCTGGTCGCGACGAGCTGGCCGGCCTGGGATGACGCGGTCGCGGCAGAAGATGAGGTCGAGATTCCCGTGCAGGTCAACGGCAAGGTGCGCGGCCGCGTCACCGTGCCCGCGAGCGCCGCTGATTCGGCGATCGAGGCGGCGGCCCTCGGCTCGGCGCAGATTCAACCGCACCTCTCGGGCAAGACCGTCGTCAAAGTGATCGTGGCCCGTGGCCGGCTGGTCAGCATTGTGGT
>CAYQRM010000118.1:0-28497 GCA_964419785.1 uncultured Solibacteraceae bacterium
ATGTCGGCGACCGAGATGCCAACCTTCGCCGGCGCGCGCGCGGTGCCCGTTAGCGAGAGCAGCCCGACTTCGCTCTGGACGAGCAGGTCGTACGCCTTGCGGTTCGCGAAGGGCCCGGACGTGCCGTAACCCGACACCGAACAGACAATGAGCGTGGGATAGCGCCTGCGCAAGTCCGCCGGCGCCGTGCCGAGCCGATCGGCGGCGCCCGGCGCGACGTTCTGCACGAAGACGTCCGAGCGCGCGAGGAGCGTGTGGAGAATGTCCGCGGCGCCCGGCTTCTTCAGGTCGAGCGTCAGCGATTCCTTCGATCGATTGAGCCAGACGAAGTAGCTCGACTGACCCTTCACCGTGGCGTCGTACCCGCGCGCGAAGTCCCCGGCGCCCGGACGTTCGATCTTGATCACGCGCGCGCCGAGATCGGCCAACTGCCGCGTCGCAAACGGCGCGGCGACCGCTTGCTCGAGGGAGACGACCGTGACACCGCTTAGTGGAGGCAGCACAAACCCTAGTACGACCGCGGCAGGCCCAACACGTGCTCGCCGATGAACGCGAGGATGAGATTCGTCGAGATCGGCGCCACCTGATAGAGCTTCGTCTCGCGGAACTTGCGCTCGATGTCATAGTCTTCTGCGAAGCCAAATCCGCCGTACGTCTGCACCGCGACGTTCGCGGCCTCCCACGACGCGTCGGCGGCGAGCAGCTTCGCCATGTTGGCCTCAGCGCCGCACGGTTTGCCTTGATCGAAGAGCGTCGCCGCCTTGATGCGCATGAGGTCGGCGGCCTCGACGTTGACATGCGCGCGCGCGATCGGAAACTGCACGCCTTGATTCTGGCCAATCGGCCGACCAAAGACGACGCGGTCTGTCGCGTACTTCGTGGCGCGGTCGATGAACCAACGCCCGTCGCCGATACACTCGGCCGCAATCAGAATGCGCTCCGCGTTCAAGCCATCGAGCAGATACCGAAAGCCCTTGCCTTCCTCGCCGATGAGCGACGAGGCGGGAATCTCTAAATCATCGAAGAAGAGCTCGGTCGTCGCGTGGTTCATCATCGTGCGGATCGGACGAATCGCGAGGCCGTGACCGACGGCCGCGCGCATGTCGACGAGAAAGACCGACAAGCCCTCGCCGCGCTTCTTCACTTGATCCGCTGGCGTCGTCCGCGCGACGAGCAGCAGAAGATCGGAGTGCTCCGCGCGCGAGATCCACACCTTCTGACCACGGACGACGAACGTGTCGCCCTTGCGGGTCGCCATGGTCTTCATCTGTGTCGTGTCGGAACCGGTGGTCGGCTCGCTCACACCAAACGCCTGCAGCCGCAGCGCGCCGCTCGCGATCTTCGGCAGGAACTCGCGCTTTTGCGCAGTGGAACCGTGGCGAAGGAGCGTGCCCATCGTGTACATCTGCGCGTGGCACGCGCCGGCGTTGGCGCCGCTGCGGTTGATTTCCTCCATGATGATTGCGGCTTCTTCAATCCCCAGGCCCGAGCCGCCGAACTCCTCGGGAATGAGCGCCGCAAGATACCCGGCGTCGGTCAGCGCCTTGACGAACGCGTCTGGATACGCCCGCCGCGCGTCGAGGTCGCGCCAGTACGCGTCGGGAAACGATCGACACAGATCGCGCACGGCCGCGCGAAGGTCCTGATGGGTCTCGTCGCGGTGCGCGTCGGTCACGAGCGGAATGATATCGGAGTACCATGGCCGCCTCGTGGCTGGACTCGCGGATCGTCTGATCGAACGGCTGCGCGCGGTTGGCACCCGCGCGCTGTTCGGCGTGCCGGGCGGCGGCGGAAATCTGCGGCTGATCGAGGCCGCCGGCGCCGCGGGCCTGCCATTCGTCTTGACGACGACCGAGACCGGCGGTGCGATCGCGGCCATCGCGCAGGCCGAAGTCACTGGCTCTCCCGGGGCCTGCCTCACTACGCTCGGTCCCGGTGCCTCGTCGGTCGCCAACGGCATCGCGTGTGCGCTGCTCGAGCGCGCGCCGATCTTCGTGTTCACCGACACGTACGCGTCAAGCGACGCGGGGACGTACGATCATCAGGCGTTCGCGTACCAAACATTGTTCAGAGCCATCGCGAAGCAATCGGTGAGCCTCGCGCCGGAGCGCGCGATTGGATCAATTCAGCAGGCGTTCGCCTCGATGGAAGAGCCGCCGCCCGGCCCGGTGCACATCGAGTGTCCCGCGGACTTCGAGTCCGGCACGCGACCGAAAGCCTGGCTGGTCAGTCGCTGGCAGCAACCCGAAACGTCGCCGATGCAGCGTGCGAAGATCGAAGAGCTGCTCGAGCGGTCGCGCAAGCCGCTGCTCGTCGCGGGCCTCGGCGCGCGCTTGGACGCCGACGCTTCCGCGATTCGGCAGTTCTGCGAGCGGCTCGACGTGCCGGCGATGGTGACCTACAAGGCAAAAGGCGTCGTGCCAGACGCGCACCCGTGCTTTGCCGGCATCTTCACGAACGGCGCGATCGAGCGAGAGATTCTCGACCAGTGCGATCTGATCATTGCCGTCGGTCTCGATCCCGTCGAGCTCCTGCCGCGGCCGTGGACGATGGCGCAGCCGATCGTGGGCATCGCGCGCTGGGCGATGTCGGCGGCGCATGTTCCGTTCAACGTGCAATGGGTGAGCGAGGCGCCAGCCGCGCTCGCCGAATGCGAGTCGTGGCTCGGCCGATCCGAGTGGGACTTGAAGGAGATCGCGCGCACTGTTCGGGATCAACAACGTCGCGTCGACATCAAGGCCGACGGCATGACCTCGTCGCGCGTTGTCGACATCGCCTCGAGGGCGTTTCCCGCGACGAGCCGCGTGACGGTCGACGCCGGCGCGCACATGTTTCCGGCGACGATCGGTTGGCCGGTCGCCACGCCCAACGGGATGCTGATTTCGAACGGCTTGTCGACGATGGGATTCGCGCTGCCCGCGGCGATTGGCGCAGCGCTCATCGATCGCGACCGGCCTGTCGTCGCGCTCACCGGCGACGGCGGTCTGTTGATGTGTGCGGGCGAACTGCTGACGGCGGCGCGCGAGAACCTGCGCATCATTGTTATCGTGTTCAATGACGCGTCGCTCAGCTTGATTGAGATCAAGCAACAGGCGCGACGGTTGCCGCCGGCAGGGGTCGGCCTCGGCGCGGTGAAGTGGACCACGCTGGCCGAAAGTGTCGGCATCGCGGGTTTCGAGGCGGCCACCGAATCGGAGTTCGAACTCGCCATTGAGCGAGCGCGGGCGATCAACGGGCCGAGCCTTATCGACGCAAAGATCGACCGGTCGACCTACGGAGAGATGCTGAGGGTGATTCGTGGCTAGCATGAACGAACAACTGATCATTGACGGTGCCAGAACGCCGGCGTCCGATGGCGGGACATTCGAGGTATTTGACCCGTCGAGCGGTGACGTCCTCGCGACCGTGTCGAAGGCGACAAAGGCGGACGTCGACCGCGCCGTTCAGGCTGCGCAGGCGGCGTTCGAAGGCAAGACGTGGGGTGGACTGGCCCCGGCCGAGCGCGGGCGGATCATGCAGCGCATCGCTCAGACGCTGCGCGATCGCACGGAGGAGCTGGCGACGCTCGAGAGCCGCGACAACGGCAAGCCGCTGAAGCAGGCGCGCACGGACGTGCAAGTCGCCGCGCGGTACTTCGAATTCTTCGCGGGGATCGCGGACAAGATCATGGGCCACACGATTCCGCTGGGCCCGGGCTTTCTCGACTTCACGATTCGCGAACCGATCGGCGTGTCCGCGCAGATCGTCCCGTGGAACTATCCGATTCAGATAGGCGCGCGAGGCGTCGCGCCGGCGCTTGCGGCTGGATGTACCGTCGTGCTCAAGCCGTCGAGCGAAGCGCCGATGACGGCGCTGCGCCTCGGCGAGATCGGCCTCGCGTGCGGGTTGCCGCCGGGAGTGCTCAACGTCGTGCCGGGCACGGGAGCGGAAGCGGGCGTGGCGCTGGCGAGCCATCCGCACATCAACCAGCTGACCTTTACGGGATCGGTCGACGTCGGCGTGCAGGTCGCGAAGTTCGCCGCCGAAAACGTCGTGCCCGTCGTCATGGAGCTCGGCGGCAAATCGCCGAACGTGGTGTTTGCGGACGCGGACCTCGATCTCACCGTGCAAGGCGTCGCGAACGCGATTTTCCAGAACGCGGGGCAGACGTGTTCGGCCGGATCGCGTCTGCTCGTCGAGCGCAAGGCCCATGGCGCACTCGTCGATCGACTGGCGGCGCGCGCGAAGTCGATGCGCGTCGGGCCAGGCGTGAGCGATCCAGACATGGGTCCGATTATTTCCAAGCGCCAGCTCGAGACGATCGAGCGATATGTCGGCGTCGGCACATCAGAGGGCGCGCGCGTGGCCGCGGGTGGGGCGCGACCGAGCGATCCGTCGCTCACACACGGGTACTACTTTCAGCCGACGCTGCTCGATGGCGTCGGTCCGGACATGCGCGTCGCGCGGGAGGAAATCTTCGGGCCCGTGCTCGCGATCATCGACTTCGACGAGCTCGAGGAGGCCGCGGCGCTCGCCAATCGCAGCGACTACGGACTGGTCGCCGGCATCTGGACGCGCGACATCAACAAGGCGATGTCGCTGGCGTCGCGCATCAAGTCGGGACAGGTGTACATCAATACCTACGGCGCGGGCGGCGGCGTTGAGTTGCCGTTCGGCGGGTACAAGAAGAGCGGCTACGGGCGGGAGAAGGGGCTGGAGTCGCTGGCGAGCTACACGCAGGTGAAAAACGTCTGCATCAAGTACGCGTGAGGATCATCGGTCCTTGATCTTGAGGTAAGCGAGCACCATCTTCGGCAGCTCGCGGCGGAGCGTGGTCTCGACGTCCGGCAGAAGTCGCGTCAGGCGCCTCGGATCGCGTGGCAGCGCGACCACGTTCTTGGCCGCCACCCCGACCATCAGCAACGCGAAGCGAACCGCCGACTCGGGATGCGGATGTCCGATGTCCTTCTTTCGCGCGACGAGCAACTCGCTCACGGACTGAAACACCTTCCACTGCAGATCCTGGCTCTCTTTCACAAAGCGATCATCGCCGTGCTCCAGCGTGAAGAGCGTCAGCGCGCGGAGCAGGCCTCGATGACGCGCGTGACCGAGGAGGGTGGTGTCGACGACGTGGCGGACGAGGTCCGCGGCGGATCGGTCGCGCCAACGTTCCGGGCTGAGCGCGTCCTGGCTGTGGCGGTAGTTCTCCCGGAGCACGCGAAGGCACACCTCGCGGAGCAGCGCGTCTTTGTCGGGAAAGCGCCGATAGATCGCGCCGGGCGTCAGCCGCGCGCGGGCGGCGATGCGCGGCATCGTCGCGCCCTCGAGGCCGTGCTCGTCGAGGACCTCGGCCGCAGCGTGCAGCAGCCGGTCGAGCGTCAGGCGGCTGCGCTGCTGGTGCGTGGGCAGGACCGTCGCCGCCATTGCGGTCAGTGTACCGCCGAAGTTGACCTAATGTAAATGTAAATATACATTTACATAATGACGATCTTCCCGGCCGGCGTGACCGCCGGCGTCGAGCACGTGATTGCGGTGTTTCTCGTCGTCGTAGCGCCGTGGCTCGCCGGGCGGCGCGCGCGCCGGCTCGCCAAGGCCACCGATCCGCAGGCGAAGGTGCGCCTGTTTCGTCGGCTCGTGCTGCGGCAACTGGCGCTGGCGGCGACGATCTGCGCCCTTTGGCTGGTTGGCGGCGTGCCGGCGGCCCGTCTCGGACTGTCGGCGCCCTCGTCGTGGTGGCTCGCGTCCGGTGCTGGGATCGTGATCGTCGGCTACCTGACCAGGTCGGCTCTGCGATTGCGACGCCGTGCGCCAGAGTTTCGTGAGCGGATGCGCGAGCGCGCCGGCGCGCTGTTGCTGCCGGAGTCGCCGGAGGAAGTGCGATGGTTTGCCTTGGTGAGCCTCGGCAGCGGTCTCTCAGAGGAGCTGGCGTATCGCGGATTTCTCTTCTACTACCTCGGCAAGTACGTCCCGGGCGCCGGCCAGATCGAGCTGCTCGCGTTGACGTCAATTCTTTTCGGCGTGGCGCACCTGTATCAGGGCTGGCGTGGCATCGCGGCCACGGCCGTGGCCGGTGTCGTCATGGGTGGCTTGTACGTGTTGAGCGGCAGTCTGCTGCTGCCGATGCTCGCTCATGCGTTCGGCAACATGCGAGCGGCGATAATCTTCTGGCCGGGACGCGGATCGGGCGCGGGGCCTGACGCCGACGCTTCTGCTGCCGGAGTGCAAGGGTCATGAAGATCGGATTCATCGGACTGGGCAACATGGGGCGACCCATGGCCGCGAACTTGGCCCGCAAGGGCTTCAGCGTGCGCGTGCATGACGTCAATCGCGATCGCGTCCGCGCGCTCGAGGCGCTCGGCGCGGAGTCCGCGGTCGATGCACGCGGCGTCGCCGCCGCAAGCGACGTCATCTTCACGATGCTGCCGGATTCCGCGAGCGTGAAGGAAGTCGTCGGCGGCCGCGGCGGCCTGATCGAGCACGGTCGCGCCGGGCAGACGATCGTCGACATGAGTACGATCGATCCGCTCGTCACCGACCAGCTCGCCGCGGAGGCTGCGGCGTCGGGCATGGCGTTCGCTGACGCGCCGGTCGGCCGGCTTGCGAGCCACGCGGATCGCGGCGAATCGCTCTTCATGGTTGGCGCGGCCGACGACGTGTTCGCACGCATCAAGCCGATGCTCGAGGCGATGGGCACGACGATCCATCATTGTGGCGGCGTGGGCACCGGCATGCGCACGAAGCTCGTCAACAACTATCTCGCGATCATCTCGTGCCAGCTCAACGCGGAAGCGATCGCGCTCTCGCAGCGCTTCGGCCTGACGCTCGAGAAGACGCTCGACGTGATCCACGGCACGACGGCCACGAATGGCCAGCTCAAGATCGCGTGGCCGTTGAAAGTGCTGAAAGGCGACGTCACGCCGGGTTTCACGATCGATCTCGCCCACAAGGACCTGACGCTCATCGTCGAAGCCGCGAATGCGGTGAAAGTGCCGGTGCCGATCGCGGCCGTGGCGCGTGAAGCGTTCAGCGTGGCGCGCAGTCGTGGGCGCGGCGGCGACGATTTCTCGTCAGTGGTCGATGTGCTGTGCGATGAAGCGAGAATCCCTCGCCCGCGGTTACAGTAAGAACACATGGCAACGACGTACCCCAACCTCATCGACGGGCGGCGCGTGGATTCCACCGAGCGCGTGCCCGATGTCAATCCGTCGAACACCACCGACATCGTCGGAGAGTTCGCGCGTGCGACGGCAACCGAATTGAACGATGCCATCGGCGCCGCACGTCAGGCGTTCGGGAAATGGTCGAGATCGACACCGCAAGAGCGCTTCGACGTGCTCGACAAGGCGGGTACCGAGATCCTCGCCCGCAAGGACGAGCTCGGCCGGATGCTCGCGCGCGAGCAGGGCAAGCCGCTGGCGGACGGCATTGGCGAAGCGGCGCGCGCGGGAATGATCTTCAAGTTCTTCGCCGGCGAGGCCGTGCGACTTGCTGGAGAGCGGCTCGACTCGACACGGCCGGGCATCGACGTCGAAGTGACGCGCGAGCCGCTGGGCGTCGTCGCCGCGATTACGCCGTGGAATTTTCCGCTGGCGATTCCCGCGTGGAAGATCGCGCCCGCGCTGGCGTGTGGCAACACGGTCGTCTTCAAACCAGCGGAACTCGTGCCGGCGTCGCCGTGGGCAATTGCCGACATCGTGCAGCGATCCGGATTGCCGCCGGGCGCCCTCAATCTCGTCATGGGTCCAGGATCGAAGCTGGGGCCGGCGCTCGCGGCGTCACCCCATGTCGACGCGGTGAGTTTCACCGGATCGCAGGACGTCGGACCCTCGGTTGCGGCCGCTGCGGTGGCTGCGGGGGCGCGCGTGCAACTCGAGATGGGTGGCAAGAATCCGCTCATCGTGCTGGACGATGCCGATCTGCCGACCGCCGTGTCGATTGCGGTCAACGGCGCGTACTTTCAAGCAGGACAGCGCTGTACGGCGTCGAGCCGGCTCATCGTGACAGAAGGCATTCACGATCGATTTGTCGCGGCGATGGTTGAGCGGATGAAGACACTTGTCATCGACGACGCGCTGAAGCCTGGCGTGGAGATTGGTCCGGTCGTCGACGCGCGACAGCTCGAGAAAGATCTCGAGTACGTCTCGATCGGCCAGCGCGAGGGAGCGAAGCTCGTGGAGGGCGGCGGGCGGCTGAAGCGCGAGACAGACGGATTCTACATGGCGCCGGCGCTGTTCACCGAGACGACGGGAGAGATGCGGATCAACCGCGAAGAAGTGTTTGGACCCGTCGCGGCGGTGATTCGCGTGAAAGACTACGACGCGGCGCTCGCCGCGGCGAACGACACGCCGTTCGGCCTCTCAGCAGGCATCGTCACGACGTCTTTGAAGCACGCGCGCCACTTCAAGCGGAACTCGACGAGCGGGCTGGTCATGGTCAATCTGCCGACGGCGGGCCTGGACTACCACGTGCCGTTCGGCGGCCGGAAGCGCTCGAGCTACGGCCCGCGCGAGCAAGGCACCTACGCCAAAGACTTCTACACGATCGTCAAGACTGCGTATACGGGGTAGGGACGGGGCTTTTTTCCACAGATTCGGCCAAAAGGGGACGGAGGTCAGGAGGACTCGTCCGACCCCCGTCCCTTTTTGGCCGAATCTGTGGAAAAAAGCCCCGTCCCCAGCACTTTCTTCGCCCGCGCGATCACGGGCGCGTCGACCATGCGATCGTCGAGACGGAAGGCGCCTTCGCCGCGGGCATGCGCGGCTGCGTCGGCGTCGACCAGACGCCGCGCGGCCCCGATCTCTTCAGCCGAGGGCGTGAACACGTCGTGGATCACCGCGATCTGATCGGGATGGATCGCCATCTTGCCGCGGAAGCCAAGCGCGCGAGCGCGCATCGCGTCCTCGCGCAGACGATCGGACGATTTCAGATCGACGAAGACGGCATCCACCGCCTCCGCACCAATCGTCGCCGCCGCGAGCACGACCTGCGACCGCGCGAGCAGAATCTCGTCGCCCGCCACCGTCCGCGGAATCCCGAGCTCCGCGGTGAGGTCCTCCGCGCCGAACATCAACGCCGGAATTTCAGCATGGGCGCCCGCGATCGCCCCGGCGGCGAGGATGCCGCGCGCTGTCTCGAGCAGGGCGACGACGCGTCTTGACGGCGACTTCGAGGCGACGCGCTCGACCTCGCGCGGCGACTCGGTCTTCGGAAGGACAATGGCATCGATGTGGTCGATGACGCTCGGCAACCACGCGAGGTCCGCGTCCAGCCACACCGACTTCGCGCTGTTGACGCGAACGAATCTCGCGGTCGCGGACGCCGGCGTGTCTGTCAGCCACGCGGCCACGGTGCGCCGTGCCTCGCCCTTGCGCGCCGGATCGACGCCGTCCTCGAGGTCGAGGACGATCGCATCGGCGCCCGACGCTATCGCTTTCGCAAACCGGTCGCCGCGAGTGCCGGGAACGAAGAGGACGGATCGAAGCAGTGACGCCACGTCGACATTGTCATCGATCTGCCCGCACGAGGGTTAGATCGCTCTTGATGGCCTGAACCAGCGCTCGGCGAATCGTGCCATGCTCAGCCGAGCGTCTCTTCCATGCCCGAGCTTCCCGACGTCGAGCTCTACTTGCATGCGCTCCGGCCGCGCATCGTGGGCCAACGCCTGAATCACGTGCGCATCGCGAGCCCGTTCTTGCTGCGCAGCGTCGATCCGCCACTCAGTCGAACCGAAGGCCGAACTGTCCGCGACTTGTCCCGCCTGGGCAAGCGCATCGTCTGGCATCTCGACGACGATCTCTTCGTCGTCATTCACCTGATGATTGCTGGACGATTTCGCTGGAAGACCTCGCGCGCGGCGGCGATTACGAACAAAGTCGGGCTGGCCGCGTTCGACTTCGATTCCGGCACGCTGCTCCTGACCGAAGCCGGCGCCAAGCGGCGCGCGTCGATGCACGTGGTCAACGGCGAATCTGCGCTCGCCGCGATCGATCGCGGCGGCCTCGAAGTGCTGACCTCGACGCGCCAAAGCTTCGCCGCGGCGCTGACGCGGGAGAATCACACCCTGAAGCGTGCGCTGACCGATCCGAGACTCGTCAGCGGAATTGGCAACGCGTACTCGGACGAAATCCTGCACGCTGCGAGACTGTCGCCGATGCAGCTGACGAGCCGGCTCAATCCCGACGACCTTGCGCGCCTTCACGACGCTGCGATCCGAACGCTCGAGTCCTGGCGAGACGCGCTAATCGACGAGGCAGGCGACGCCTTTCCGGAGAAGGTCACCGCATTTCGGACAGGCATGGCCGTACACGGTCGGTTCGGCAAGCCATGTCCGGTCTGCGGGACGGCAGTCCAGCGGATCCGGTACGCATCAAACGAAGCGAACTACTGTCCAACGTGCCAGACGGGCGGCAAACTGCTCGCCGACCGGAGCTTGTCACGTCTGCTTCGCGAAGACTGGCCGAAATCGCTCGATGAAATGGATCAGCACATGGCCGAGCGCCGCCGCTGACACTGATGCTACCGTATCGCCTCATGCACTTCCGTCTCGTTGCTGCCGCACTTTTCGCCGCCGCGCTCATCGGCGACGCGCGACCGATCGCCGGCCAGTCTCCGGCGCAGACGACGTCCGCGACGACGCACGGGTCGCTCACGATCCACATGATCCTGCACGCGATCGGCGACGAGCAATTCGACATCGCGACGAACGCTGACGGTACGAAGACGGTGACGACCACGTTCGCGTACTCCGATCGCGGCCGGCAGACGACGATTCCGGCTGCGCTGACGATGACCAAGGACGATCGCCCGCTCCGGCTCGAGGTGAAGGGCAATTCGCCCGCGACCGTGTCGACGGGCGGCGCGATGACGACGGTCGAGATCAAAGGCGTGTCCAGGACGATGCCGACGCCGCCGGCGTGGGCGGGCATCATCAATCAGACGCCGTTCGCGCTGCAACTGATGATGATGCGCACGTGGCATGCGCGCGGTGAGCCCAAACAGCTCGCACTTGCGAGCCTGAATCCGGATGCCGAGCCGCTCGAGATCGCGCGCGTCGGCCGCGACACCGTGACGGCGCACGGCCGGCCGATCGCGCTCGATCGGTTCACCGTTAATCACTTGATGTTCGGGCGAGAGATTTTGTGGATGACGCCGGACTGGGATCTCGCCGCCGCGATGACGTTTGCCGGCGGCTTGCCGCTGGAGGCGGTCCGCACCGATCTGGAGTCGCAGTTGCCGGTGCTGTACCGCGCGGGCGTCGCTCAGGAAATGGCCAATCTCGCGGCGATTGGCAAGGCCGTGCCACCCGAGCGCTCCGGGACCTTCGCAATCTCGGGCGCGACACTGATCGATGCGACTGGCCAAGCTCCTGTGCCGGACGCCGTCGTCGTCGTCCGCGACAATCGCATCGCGGCAGCTGGGTCGCGCGCGTCCACGCCGATTCCGGGGGGCGTTCCGGTCATCGACGGCAGGGGCCAGACGCTGCTCCCGGGCTTGTGGGAGATGCACACGCACGCCTCCGGCGTGGAATTCGGCCCGGCGCATCTAGCCGCGGGCATCACGACAGCGCGCGACTGCGGGGGCGAGTTCGATTTTCTCGTCGCCATGCGAGACGCGATCCAGAACGAGCACGCGATCGGTCCGCTGACGCTGCTCGCCGGGCTCATCGACGCCGGCGGCGCGCGGGCATTCGGCCACGTGACCGCCGAAACCCCGGAGGAAGGCCGCGCCGCAGTGCAGCGGTACCACGCGGCCGGCTTCGAGCAGATCAAGCTCTACACGTACTTGTCGCCGGAAGTCGTCAAGGCGATTGCCGACGAGGCGCATCGGTTGGGGATGACGGTCACCGGCCACGTGCCGCAGGCGCTGACGACGCGCGCGGGCATCGAGGCGGGGATGGATCAGATCAACCATCTCAACTACATCACGAGCATGCTGCGCGGGCCCGGCGCGACCGGCGCGCCGGATCTCCAGTCCGACACCGCGAAGCAGGCGATTCATTTCCTGCTCGATCACCACACGGTCGTCGATCCCACCGCCAGCTGGGGCGAGATGGGCGGACATTCGAAGGAGGTTCCGGTCGAGGCCTTCGAGCCGGGGATTCTCGCGGCGCCCGCGATTCTCGACGCCAAGTTCCGCGCGATGGAGAACACCTCGACCGCCGATCAGATGCACGCGCGAATGGCGCAGACGGAAACCGTCATCGCTGCGCTGTACCGCGCGGGCGTGACGATTGTCGCCGGGTCGGACACGGGCCTTGTCGCGTACGGCTTGCACCGCGAGCTCGAGATCTACAACGAAGCGGGACTGACCCCACTCGAGGTCATCCAGCTCGCGACCATCGGATCGGCGCGCGCGATGGGTCTCGATCGCGATTCCGGCACCGTCGAAGCAGGCAAGCGGGCGGACTTGATCCTCGTCGACGGCGATCCGCTCAAGGACATCAAGAACCTTCGCCGCGTGACGCGCGTTGTCGCCGACGGACGCGTGTATGACGCTGCCGCGCTGTGGCGGAGCGTCGGATTTCATTCGACGCCGAGGTGACCGGTCGTGAGTCAGCTCGCGCCGCCGATCGAACCGATGCTGGCAAAGATCGCTGAAACGATCCCGGATGGTTCCGCGTTTCTCTACGAGCCGAAGTGGGACGGCTTTCGAGCGATCGTGTTTCGCGACGCGAATAGTCTCTACATCCAAAGTCGCGACCTCAGGCCGTTCGACCGGTACTTTCCCGATCTTCATGACGCGCTGCTCGAGCGGCTGCCGGCCTCCTGTGTCGTCGACGGCGAGATCGTGATTGCGACGCCAGACGGGCTCGACTTTGACGCTCTGCAGCTGCGCCTGCATCCCGCCGCGTCGCGTGTGGCGAAGCTCGCGGCAGAAACGCCCGCGTCCTTCATCGCGTTCGATTTGCTTGCGCTCGACGGCGAAGACTTGCGGGGCCGGCCGATGACCGAGCGGCGCGAGCGATTGGAGCGCGCGCTTGCGAAGGCCAAGCCGCCGTTGCACCTCACGCCGATGACTCGGGACGTGGCGACCGCGCGCGAATGGCTTCAGCGCTTCGAGGGCGCGGGGCTCGATGGCGTCATCGCCAAGCCGGCGGCGAGCACGTACGAGCCCGGCAAGCGCGCGATGATCAAGATCAAGCACATTCGCACCGCGGACTGCGTCGTCGCTGGCTTCCGCTGGCATCGCGCCGCGCCGGGCGCGGTGGGCTCGCTCCTGCTTGGCTTGTACGACGACAAGAATCAACTCCACCACGTCGGGGTGACGTCGTCATTCACGATGGAGACGCGCAAGAAGCTCGCGCAGGAGCTCGAGCCGCTCCGCACACACGCGCTCGATCATCATCCGTGGCGCAACTGGGCGAATTCCGAAGACAGCAACGCGAAGATGCCGGGCGGGCACAGCCGCTGGAGCGCGGGCAAGGACCTCTCGTGGGAGCCGGTACGGATCGAGCGGGTGTGCGAAGTGAAGTACGACCACCTGCAGGGGCCGCGCTTTCGGCACGCGGCGATCTTTCTTCGCTGGCGGCCCGATAAACCGCCCGATGCGTGCCGCTACGATCAGCTCGAGGTGACGACGCCCTACGATTTGGCGCGGGTTTTCGCCGCGGGCCGGCCTGCTCGACGCCGCGACGGCTGAACGCGCGGCGCCTCACCGGCGGCCTTCCGGTAGTGCGGCGGCCAGGGCGCTTCGCCCAGTCCATCGCGTTTCTGGCGCGCGGCGAGTTCGAGCAGCGGCTCGAGCGAGCACACGTGCTCGTCGATTCCGTCATGCAAATCGCCCAACTGTTTGAAGCGCGCCGGCATCGTGGCGATGGTGAACGCCGCCGGATCGCACGCCGAGAGCTCGGCCCAGGTCACCGGTGCCGACACGCGCGCGTCGGGAGTCGGCCGCACCGAATAGGCGCTCGCAATCGTCCGATCCTTCGCGTTCTGGTTGTAGTCGAGGAACACGCCGTGACGCTCTTCCTTCCACCACTTGCTCGTCGCAATCTTCGGCGCGCGCCGCTCGACCTCGCGTGCGAAAGCCACGGCCGCGCCGCGCACGTCGGTAAAGCCCCACCGCGGTTCGATGCGCACGTACACGTGCAGACCGCGCGAGCCTGACGTCTTGGGCCACCCCGTCAGCTTGAAGTCGTCGAGCGTCGCCCGCACGACCGCCGCGGTGTCGAGCACCTGCGACCATGGCACGCCGGGCGTGGGATCGAGATCGATGCGCAGCTCGTCGGGATGATCGAGATCGTCCGCGCGGACCGGATGTGGATGCAGCTCCGTGCACGCGAGATTCGCCATCCATGCGAGCGCGGCAGCATTTCGCGGGACGATCTCGTCGGCCGTCCGTCCTGACGGAAAACTGATCGTGACGACGTCGATCCAGTCTGGACGAGAGGCGGGCGCGCGCTTTTGGTAGAAGACCTCGGACTCCACGCCGTCGGGACGCCGCACGAGGACGTTCGGTCGGCCGCCGGCGCCGCGCAGCGCGCCGTCCGCCACCGTCAGGAAGTACCGCACCAGATCGCGCTTGGCCACGCCGGCCCGCGGAAACAAGACTTTCGACGGATTCGTGATCGTCACGTCGTGGCCGTCGACGGTGACGACTTCCTGCTCCTTGGCGGCCGTCATCCCGACAGCAACTCTACGCCGACGCGCCGCTCACGTGCCAGCTCGTCGCCGGAGTCGATCTCAAGATCAGGTCCCTCGTCTTCCGTCAGACGCGGTGAGGTTTAAGCGTGCGCGTAACCCGCCCGCACTGGAGATGGGCTGCGACACGGAAGTGACAAGCGAACCACGCGCACAACGGGATAGGACGCAAGGATGAAAACGTTTCAACCCACCTTCGAGCAAAGCCGCGATTAAGATCGACGTTTTGCTCCCAGAGAAAGACACGATGCTGTCAGCACACACCACCGCTCGCGAAGAAAGGGTTCTGAATCCCGTAGCGTTCAACCGCCTGCTCAGCTGGCTCGACGATGGGCGCGAATCGCACGGGGAGACGTATCTCGAGATCCGCCGGCGGCTCGTCGCGTACTTCGATCGCCGCAACCGCCAGGCCGCCGATGATTTGGCCGACGAAACGCTCAACCGTGTCGCGCGTACCCTCGAGACCGACGGCGTCATCGAGACCTCACCGCCCGCTCGGTATTGCTATGTGGTCGCCAGATTCGTCCTGCTCGAGGACATCCGCCGGACTCGCAACGTCAACCAGGTCAGCGAGTCCTGGGGCCTGGACGCCGCCGCCTTCCGCGATCCGAAGGTCGGCCTGCGCGATGAGGAGACTGTTCAACGGGAAGAACGGCTCGACTGTCTAGATCGATGTCTCCAGGAGCTCAAAGCCGAGCAGCGCGAGCTGGTGCTCGAGTACTACAGGGATACCAAGCGTCAGAAGATTGACAGGCGGCAGGCTCTGGCGAAACGCCTGGGCATCTCGATGAACGCGCTGGCCATCCGTGCCAGCCGCATCCGGGCCGCGCTGCAATCGTGCGTTTCTGCCGGCAACATCCAAGACTGAAGGAAGGACGATGGCGAGCTGAAAGGTTTTCGACGGCCCGGTCCTATCGCGATGGACGGCTGCACCTTTCCCCCGAGGGCTGGCCTTGAACGATGCTGAGCTTCGCGACGAACGCCTTGTTGACTACCTGCTGGGACGACTCTCTGACGAGGAGGCTCAGTTCTACGACGAGCGGAGCATTGCGGACGAGGAGTTCGTCTGGCATCTCCGCGATGTCGAGAACGATCTGGTCGACGCTTACGTGCGCGGTGTGCTGACGGGCGAGACGTGTGCGCGCTTCAGGACTGTCTACATGGCGTCGCCCCGCCGCCGAGAGCGCGTGATGTTCGCGCGCACCCTGGCCGACCTCGACGCGCGCTACGCGTTCGCGGTCGTGCCGAAGTGACGCGATCGCGGCCGGTTCACGTGATCATGAATGGCACGGTCATGCGATCGGGTGCGGCCGTTCTGTCGATCTGATCAAACACGCGGCGTCCCCGCGGCTCGTCATTGCCGTTCACGATCCGGCCGTGTTCGAGCGCTTCCCCGTCGTCAAGCCCGGCGTCGCGCGCATCGATTGACGCACCGCACCGGGCTAGCAGCGTGGCGCTACACTGAATCGATCACGCCATGCCTCATGTCATCGAGCCCGCGTCGAGTGCCCGCGCCAAGTGCCGGGGCTGCGGCGAGCGCATCGCCGCGGGTGAGTTGCGCTTCGGGGAGCGGTTGCCGAATCCATTCGCCGACGGCGAAAACGCGGAGATGACGCACTGGTTTCATCTGCTCTGCGCCGTTTATCGCCGTCCCGAGCCCGTCATCGAGACCCTGGCGGCGGCGACCGACACCGTGCCGAACCGCGACGATCTTCTGCGTGAAGCCCGGCTTGGCGTCGACCATCATCGCCTCCCGCGTTTGAGCACCGCCGAGCGCGCATCGTCGGGCCGTGCGGCGTGTCGCAGTTGTCGCGAGCCAATCGCGAAGGACACGTGGCGGATCTCGCTCGTGTTCTACGAGGACGGACGCTTCACACCCGCGGGCTTCGTTCACATCTCGTGCGCACCGACGTACTTCGAAACGCCCGACGTCATGGGCCGCCTGAAGCACTTCTCCCCGGCGCTTACCGACGCCGATCTCGCGGACGTGCGCGCTCAACTGCCCGCTTGACGCGGCCGACGCACGAGCTCGGCCAGCGTGCCCGGTAGCTGGCGCGCGACCACCAGCTTCAGCAGCTTGACGTCCACGCGGTGTTCCACCGCTTCAGAGAACGCTTCAGGATCGACTTGCAGCACGCGCAGCTTGTTGACGACGAGCCCGCGTGCAGCGGCCAGCTCGAGCGCCCGTGCCTCGAGCGCCGCGGGTTCCATCCGCGCGCCGCCCGGATATCTGACCGTAAGGTGACGGTGGACGATGACACCGGTGCGCGGGTCGTAGACGACCACCGCGTGCACGCTCTGCGGCGCCGACAGAGTGGGCGACTGTGTGATGTCCACGGTGCGCTCCTAGCTCGAGTGAAACACGCTGCACAACGCTCGCGTGAAGCAGTTGAACGTCAAGAGCTGCATCGTCACGTGTGTCATCTGATCGTGGCCGACGGCCGCGGGCAGCGCGTTGATCGGATCGTTCGGACCCGCTGGAAACGAGACGGTGCTTTCGGTGTTGTCCGGATTGCGAAAGCGGAAGTTGAGAATGCCCGCGCGCGCGACGTCGAAATCTCCGCCGACGTTGAAGCGCGACAACGTCACGGTCACTTGGCTGAAGGCCGGCGCGAAGTCGAGATCGATCGTCGTCGTCGCAACGTCGTCGCTGCCCTGGAACACCCCCAGCGTTCTCAGTCCTGTCAGCATCGGAGTCTCCCCGGGGAAGCGCCCGGACATCGTAACCGCAAATCACGCCGGGTGTCTTTTTACCTCTTGCGCAAAAGAACACCCGGCGTGATTTTGGTACGCTGAGGTGATGGCGCTCGCCGCGGCCTTCACACGAGATGACGGACGTTCGAACGTGCCGGACGTCGATTCGCCTTGGGACGAGTGGGTCGCCGCATCGCGGACGATCAATTTCTGCTGTGACGATCCGTTGCTCGACTGGCTGAACGCGCATGGCGAGACTCGCGGGTTCGTCCGCGACAGCCCGCCAAGAGACGACGGGCTCAGCACCGATTTCCGCGAGTTCATTTTTCAGAAAGCGTTCGAGTTCGAGGCCAGGGTGGTCGCCGATCTCTCGCGGTACTATCAAGCCCGGGCGATTTGCCGTGCCTCGAGCGAATCGCGCGATCGCACGAAGGTCGAAGCCACCTGGCAGGCGATGCGCGACGGGACGGAGGTCATCGTTCAGGGCGCGCTCTGGAACGCCGAGACACAGACGTACGGCGCGCCCGATCTGCTCGTGCGATCCGATGTGCTCTGTCGGCTCTTTCCCGACAGCCTTTCCGAATCGCACGCGCGGCAGGGCGCACCCGATCTCGCGCTCGCGGGCCGGCATTACCGCGTCGTCGACGTGAAGTTCACGACGCTCGAGCTGTTGAAAGACGGTCACGCGGGATCGGGCCACCTGAAGCACATGGTGCAGATCTGGCTCTACAACGAGGCGCTCGGCCGAATGCAGGGTTACACGCCCGAGGCGGGATACCTGCTGGGCCGCCGTTGGAGGCAGTCAAGAGAGCGCGGCGAGTCGGCGCTCGATCGGCTTGCGCGGATCGATCGCGATCGGACGTTCGACGACGGGACGAGCGTGAGCCTGCTCGCCGCAAATGCGTGCGACTGGGTCCGGCGCCTGCGACACGACGGCCCGTCGTGGCAGATACTGCCCGAGCCGTCCGTGCCCGAGCTCCGCCCGAACATGCGGAACACGGAAGATCACCCGTGGCACCGCGCCAAAGGCGAGATCGCACGGACGCTGGAGGACGTCACGTTGCTGCCGCGCGTCACGCCCGACAAGCGCGCGGTCGCGCTGGCCTCCGGCGTCTGCCGATGGACGGACGCGCGCTGCTCGGCGACGCTCTTCGGCATCAAAGGCGACACGCACGAAGCCGTCGTCGACGCGGTCATCGCGGCCAATCATTCCCCGGAGCATGGCGCGCTCGTGTTTCCCGATCGCGTGACGACGAACGAGACGATGTGGCGCGAGCCGGTCGCGCCTGAGTTCTACGTCGATTTCGAGACCGTCAGCGATCTCGACGAGGATTTCTCGACGTTCCCGATCGCCGGCGGTCAGCCGCTCATCTTCATGATCGGATGCGGCCATCTGGCTGGACCGCCGGATCGGTCCGTCTGGACGCATCGGGTGTTCACGGCATCGAGTCTGACGCTCCCCGAGGAACGGCGCATCATCGACGAGTGGCTCGCGCACATGACGGCCGTGTGCGACGACGCGGGCGTGACGCTCGATGCGGCGCGCGCGTTTCACTGGTCGCCCGCCGAGACGAGCCATCTGACGAGCGCCTACAACGCCGCGTTCGTGCGTCAGGGTGAGCCGGCATGGCCGCGGGTGCCATGGATCGATCTGCTGAACAAGGTCGTGAAGGCCCAGCCGGTGACGGTGCGCGGCGCCTTCGGCTTCGGCCTCAAGGCCGTCGCCCGCGCGCTTCATGCGCACGGGTTCATCAACACGCTCTGGCAGGATAGCGCGACCGACGGGCTTGGCGCGATGGTCGGCGCCTGGTCCTGCCACCACGAGGCGCAGCGACGCGGCGTGCCGATGACCGATCTCGACTTGATGCGCGAAATCGAGGCCTACAACGAAGTCGACTGCAAGGTGATGTGCGAGGTGTTGTCGTATCTCAGGCAACACCGTTGACACGCAAGATCATGTCGATGCGATACGCCGCACGGCCGAGCCCCCGGCCTTGCTCGCGTGCGCCTACTTTGGCATCTTGAACACGACGTCGTCGATCGCGACGTTCTGCTTGATCTCGCTGAACTGAATCACGGCACTGAACATCGATGTCACTTGCCGGACGGTGAATGGGCGCTTCACGCCGTCGACCGGGCGAAAGTCCTCGAACGACGCCTCGACCTCAATCGGACCTTGCGGCGTCGTGCGCGTCACGACCTGGCGGACGCACAAGCCGGACTCGACGTCGAAGTAGAGCTTCGCCGGCGCGCCGTCCATCGATGTCGCCTCGACGACGTACGCGTCCTTGCCATTGATGGGCTCGCGGCCCTTGACGGCCATCGTCGGATAGATCTCCTTCATCTTCAGCTCGCGGCCGAAAATCGCGCCACGCTTGGCCTCGGCGAGCTCGGCGCCGCTCTTCTCACGGCCGCCGTTCTGTGGATCGACCGACCATCCGACAGTGCCGTCGAAGCCTTCCCGCTGCTCGCCGACGCCCGCGAGGCTGATGACGGTCACTGCCTTGTTCGGCGCTTTCTGGATGAGCTCAACCGTGCCGCCGATGCCCATGTCGGCGATCTGAATCGTGCCCTTCGCGTCGACCGATGTGACCTTTTCGAGCGCCGCGCGGCCGCCCGACCCGGCGATGTACTTCTCGAGCACTTGATCGACGGTCGGCGTCTGCGGTGCCTGCGCGTCGACCCGCGCGAGGCCGAAGCCCGTAGATGCAAGGACGAGGAAGGCGGCGGTGAGTTGTCGTCGTGTCACGGGATACCTCTCTCCGGCAGTCTACGCCGAGGAGGCGCCCGAGGTTCCGTCGAATTCGGGTTCGCGGTCTGGCGCGACTTAGCTGGATGTATTTGACGTTGGTGTTCGATAAGTGCATGATAAGTGCATGGCGGTCAAGACCATCACAATTGACCTCGAAGCCTACGAGCTCCTCGCGCGCCAGAAGGGGGAAGGCGAGTCTTTTTCCGAGGTTATCAAGGGTCATTTCGGACCCTTACCGACGGTGGGGCGCTTCCGCACCCTCGTGCGGGCGCTGCGGGTGAGCGACGAGACGCTCGACGCCGCCGACCGTCAGGTGCGGGCGCGGCGTGACGAGCCGGCCCGCGCGCTCAAGCGGTGATCCACCTCGATAGCTCGTCGCTAATCGATCTGCTGCGCGAGACGTCGCGCGAGCGGCTGGGCTCCGCCTTCGACGCGTTCGAGTCGATGGACGAGAACGAAGTGCTCGGCGTCTCCGTGCACGTGATGTGCGAGTTGCGCGCCGGCGCGGAACTGTCACGCAAGCCCCTCAAGGAGCACGCGCTCCTGGACCGGCTGTTCTCCGGCCTCGTCATCGCGTATCCCGACGCGCGTTTTGCGCCGACTTACGCACGTCTGCTAGCGGCAGTCGAACGTACCAGCCGGTCGATCGCGTCCATGGACCTGCTCATCGCGACCGCGGCCATCCTTGACGATGCCGCGCTGCTGACGCGCAACGTGAAGGACTTTTCGCGCGTGCCAGGCTTGCGCGTGCTCAGGTACTGAGTCACTCCGCGCGCAGCGCTTCGAGCGGATCGATACGCTGGGCCCGGAGCGTCGGCACCAGCCCTGCGAGGACAGCCACCAGGAGCAGCATCCCGGCGACGCCGAGATAGACGACCGGATCGCGTGCCGGCTCGTTGAAGAGCAGTGGCTCGACGAACCGCCCGGCGAGGGCAGCGACGAGGCTGCCGGCCGCCACGCCGATGGCCGCCATCGCGACGCTCCCCCCGAGAATCAGCCGGGCGACATCCGGCCCCCGCGCGCCAAGCGCCAGCCGCACGCCGATCTCACGCGTGCGATCGGCGACCAGGTACGACATCACGCTGTAGATACCAATCGCCGCGACGACGAGCGCGAGGAGTCCCGAGAGCGCGAACACCGCGGCGCCGATCCGCCACGGTTTCATCTGCGGATCGATCGCGTCCTGGATCGTGGCGATCTGCACGAATCGGATGGTCGGGTCGTGCTCGACGAGCACGCGACGGATCGCCGGACCAAGCGCCGGCGAATCGCCAGTCGATCGCACCAACACGACCGTGCCGCCGAAGCCGACCTCCTGCCCGAAGGGAATGTAGTACTGCATGACCGGCGGCTCGCGCAGCGCGTCACGATGGGCGTCCTCCGCGACGCCGACGATGCGAGCGCAGGGCGGATTTGGCTGCTCACCTGAGATCACACACTGGCCGATCGCGTCCTGCCCCGGCCACAGCGTTCTGGCCATCGTGTCGCTGACGATGGCGACCGGCTCGGTGCCGGCATGATCACGGGTGTCGAACGCGCGGCCTCGCAGGATGCGCGTGCCGACCGTCGCGAAATAATCGGCGTCGACGGCGCTGACGCTTGGAGCGCCGCCCGCGAACGATGGAAAGGTCGCCAGGCCAGGGATGCTGATCTTGACGGTAAAGCGATTGCCGAACGGCGTGCCGACGGCGGCGCTCGCGTGCGCGACGCCGGGAGTTCGCCGCAGCTGTTCAACGCCCTCGAGCGTCGCGACCGCGCGCCGGGCGCGCTCGGCAGCCGCCGCCTCCGGCGCGGACGGCACGGCGGACCGCGAGATATCGGCGATCATGACGTCCGGATCGAATCCGAGCGGCAGCGTGCGCACGTTCCACAAGCTGCGGACGAAGAGTCCCGCGCCGACAAGCAGCAGCATCGACAGCGCCGCTTGCGCGATCGTGAGCGAGTGTCGCAGCCGGCTTCCCGGACCACCGCCCTCGCGCACGCTTCGCTTCAGGCCGTCGACCAGCCTCACGTCGGATGTGCGCCACGCCGGCAGCAGGCCGACGAGCACTCCGGTGCCCAGCGCGAGCAGCGCCGACGCGCCGAGAAGGCGCGCATCGATGGGCGACTGGCTCCAGTCGACCCACGAGAAGATCAGCCCTCGCGCGAGGCCGCCCACCAGATACGCCACCGCGACGCCGCCCAGACCTCCCGCCAGAGCGAGCAGGATCGATTCGGCGAGCAGCAGCCGCACGAGTCGTCCGCGGCCGGCGCCCAGGGCGGCGCGCAGCGCGACTTCGCGCGACCGCCGCATGCCGCGCGCGAGCAGCAGATTCGCGACGTTCGCGCACGCAATGATCAGCACGATGAACGCGACGCCCGCGAGCCAGCGAACGACCGTGACCTCCGGCGCCTCGACGCCGCGGTCGTTCGCAGAAATCGGTCCAAGGCTGTAGCGGCCGTGCGCGACGGACGGGTCGTTGCCGCCATATCCGCGCTGGAGGATCGCGGTGACCTCTTCCGACGCGCGGCCGGGGGTCACACCCGGTGCGAGACGGCCGACCACGTGCAGCCATTGCGCGTTCCACGAGGTTTGCCAGTTCCTGGTCGTTTGCGGTCCGCGCAGATTGATCGGCATCCACACGTCCACCGGACCGAATTGCGGGCCGGTGAAACCGCGCGGGGCGACGCCGACGATGTCGTAGGACTCGCCGCCGATCGTGACGCGTTTGCCGATGGCGTCGTCCGCGCCGGCAAACCATCCCTGCCACGCGCTGTAGCCCAGCACGGCGACGTGTGCCGCGCCTTGCGGGCGATCTTCGTCTTCGCTGAAAAAGCGGCCTCTCGCCGGCGTCACGCCGAGCATCGGAAACAGCGCGGCCGACGCGAAGCCGCCGCGGACCAGATGAGCGTCGGCGCCCTCATCGGCAAATACGTCGTTCACGACGTAGGTCGCGAGCTGGTCGAAGCTTCGCGAGCTGCGTCGCGTCAGGTCGTACGTGACGTACCCGAAACTGTCGGCCGTGAACGTTCGATGCTCGTCGGGTTGTACCGTCAGGTACAGCCGCACGACGCGCGCCGGATCCTTGATGTACGGCGGGCCGCTCAACAGCAGCCGGTCGACGATGCCGAACATCGCCGCGTTGGCGCCGATGCCGAGCGTCAGCGTCGCGACGACAAACAGGCTGAACCAGCGATCGCGCCGGAGCCCGCGCGCCGCGAATCGCACGTCTTGCAGGATGCCATCCATGATCGTCCTCCTCGGCGAGGCGACGTCGACTCGAGCTTCTGCCCGCATCTCTCGCCGGACCGCGACAACGGTCACCACGGCGTCGACGAAGATGGCCGGCAGCTGCGACACGCGCGCCGGCCGTGAGCGATCGAGCTCGGCGGCCGTTTCGAGCAGCTCGTGGCCGAATCCTGCGCGAAACGGCTCGGGCAGCAGGCGGAGCAACGCCTGGAACAGGCGGGTTCTCATGAGAGTCGCGGCTTCTTGCCCGCCTCGATGAGCCGGGCGGCGCGCACCACGCGCGACATCCGGTCGACTTCGGCGTCGAGGACGATCCGACCGCGGCGGGTCAGGCGGTAGTAACGCCGGCGCGGATCGACGCGTTCATCATCGGGCGCGTCGCACGCCTCAATCACCTCGTCGCGCAGAAGACGCCGCAGCATGCGGTAGAGCGCACCGGTTTGCAGCACCATCTCGCCGTCGGACCGGGTCTCGACGTCGCGGATGATGCCGTAGCCGTGAAGCGGCTGCGAGGCGAGCGCGAGCAGAATGAACAGCGCGTCGTGCGGCAGCGGCAGAAAGGCGTCCGGGCGCTTCGCCTCGGGCATGCCCGCGACGATAGCGCAACTGTGGACAGAATGTCCACAGTTTTAGATCCTACTGTCCGAGGTGCCCGTCGATCGTTGGCGGGAACGTGTTGTGACTGAGCGTGCCGTCGAACGTCAGCGTGCCGACGCCGCCACTCGTGATCACCATGTTGGCGATGACGTGAAACGTGCCGTCGCCGTTGTTGTTCGCGATCGATCCGCCCGTCACCACGCCGCTGATCTTCCGGCCGAGCAACGGCTGAAGCTGCCAGACGCCGCCGGTGAGCGCCGCGGGCGGGTCGTCGGGCTCGGGCAGCGGACTGTGCGTGACGGACACGGCGATCGTTCCGAGCGCGTGACCATTGCCGCCGATCTGACCGTTGTAGATGGCGACAAAGATTGCGGAGCCGCACATCGCCTGGTCGCACAACTCGATGCCGTTGGCGTTGCCGTTGATGACGGGCAAGGAACTGGCGCGCAGCGGCACGGCGCCTGCGACGAGAATGGCCGTAACGACGAGCCATGAGAGTCGTTGTCTAATCATCGATGCCTCCCGCGCGTCGCGACTGGTCCTGGCGGCGCCCTGTGTGAAGAAGGCGGCATCCTAACACGCCTGCGCGCTCGCGAGGCAACGGGCGCAGGTGTGTCACACTGAGGGCGTTCGGCGGAGGACACGATGATCCGGCGAGTACTCACGGTCGTTGCGGCCCTGGCGTGCGTCTTGCCACGCACCGTTCACGGTTGGGGGCCCGAGGGCCATCACATCGTCGCGCGCCTCGCGCTCGAGCATTTGGCGCCGGACACCAAACAGGCCGTCGATCAGCTGCTTGCGCCGGAGGATTTCGTCGCCGTGTCCACCTGGGCCGACGAGATCCGCAAGGATCGGCCTGAGACCTACAACTGGCACTTCGTCGACATTCCGTACTCGGAGTTTCACTACGACGCGGCGAGGGACTGCAAGCCAACGCCGCAAGGGGATTGCGTGGTGGCGGAGCTCGTGCGCGCGCGGCACGATTTGACCGACCCAGCGCTCTCGAAGGAGCAACGTCGCGAAGCGCTCAAGTGGGTGATTCACCTCATGGGCGATCTGCATCAGCCGCTGCACGCGATTGACAATCACGATCGTGGGGGCAACGACGTAATCGTCACGCTTGCGGGGCAGCCGCCGCCTCCGCCTGGCGTCACCGTCAATCTCCACTCGGTGTGGGACACGCGGGTGATCGCGAATCGCGATCCCGACGAGACCTCCTATCTCGGCGCGCTCACGACGGAGTTCAAAGGCAATCAGCCGGCGAGCGGCACGATCGACTTCATCGCCTGGGCGGAATCGTCGCACCAGATTGCGGTCGAGTACGTCTACACCTATCCGGGGTTTTCGCCGGGGACGCCGCCCGGGCATCCGGTCGAGCTCAGCGAGTCCTATCAGAAGGATGCGCGGCTGGCGGTCGATCACCAGCTCGAGCTGGCGGGCGTTCGTCTGGCCGCGGTGCTCAACTCGGCGTTCAGACGGACTGGAATCGGACACTAGGCCCGGCCCGCGAACGCGTCGTCTTCGCCGAGCGCCAACCTTTCGACCACGATCTCCGTCATACTACGCGTCCCTACATATAGGGAGGCGTGTCGCTGATGTTCAGTCCGGAGCTCAAGAAGGGCAGCATCGAGATGCTGATCCTCGCGCTCGTCGAGGCGCGGCCTCGGCACGGCTACGAGATAGGGAAGCTGATTGAGTCGCGCTCGGGTGGGCGTCTGACGTTCGCGCTCCCGACGCTTTATCCGACGCTCCTCCGGTTGGAGAATCGCGGCTGGCTCAAGGGCCGCTGGGTCGAGAAAGCGGGGGAGCGCGAGCGCTGCTTCTACCGGCTCACGCCCCGTGGTCGTCGCGTGCTGACCGAGCAGCGCGCGATTTGGAAGACGTACATCGCGTCGGTCAATCAGGTGATGGATGCGTGATTGGCACGCGTACGTCCGCGCGCATCTCCGCGTCGACGATCTCTCGCCGGAGCGCGAGTCGCGAGTCGTGCGCGAGATCGCCACGCAGCTCGAGGACTTCTATCGCGACGCGATTTCGGCCGGCGCCACCGATCCCGCCGCCGACGCCTACGCGCGCGCGCAGATCGTCGATTGGACGCGTCTGTCCGCTGACGTCCGCCGCGCCGACCACCCGCACGTGCGTCCGCGCGTCGATCGGCTCGTCAGCGCGATCGAAGTGCGACCAGAACCGTTTCGAGGAGGCTTGATGTTCGCTCACGCCATTCGCGATGCCCGCTACGCCGTTCGGCAGCTGCTCAAGGCCCCCGGGTTCACGATCGTCGCGGTGCTGACGCTCGCGCTCGGTATCGGCGCGACGACGGCGATTTTCAGCGTCGTCAATGGCGTGCTGCTGCGCCCGCTGCCGTATCCGGACTCGGATCGGCTCGTTCGGGTCCACGAGATCGTGCCGCAGTACGGCCTGTTCTCCGTCGCGCCCGCGAACTTCTTCGATTGGCGCGCGCAGAACAGTGTGTTCGAGCGCCTGGCGACCTACAGCAGCACGAGCGGCACCTTCACGACCGAAAACGGTCCCGAGCGCGTGCAGGGCGCCGTGGTCTCGTGGGACATGTTCGAGCTGCTCCGCGTCGCGCCGATTCTTGGCACGAGCTTCACGGCCGCCCAGGATGAGCCAGGCGCGCCGGGCGTGATCATGCTTAGCTACGGCGCGTGGCAGCAGCGTTTTGGCGGCGATCCCGGCGTCGTCGGCCGGTCGATTACCGTCAGTGGCGCGCCGGCGACCGTCGTCGGCGTGATGCCGCAAGGGTTCTACTTTCCGACGCGCGTGGCGGAATTCTGGCGGCCGATCGGGCTGAACTCAGCCAAGGCGAGCCGCGGCGGCCACTTCCTCGGCGTGGTTGCGCGCCTGAAGCCAAGCGTGACGCTCGATCGTGCGAACGTGGAGATGAAGTCGATCGCCGAGCGGCTCGCCGTCCAGTATCCCGAGAGCAGCGCCGGCGAGTCGGCGCGCGTCGTCTTGCTACAGGAGCAAGTGGTCGGCGCGATCCGGCCAGCGTTGCTCACGCTCTTCGCCGCTGTCGGCGTCGTCGTGCTCATCGCGTGCGCGAACGTCGCCAACCTTCTCCTCGTGCGCGCGTCGGTGCGCGAGAAAGAAATCGCGATTCGCACGGCACTCGGCGCGGGCCGCAGGCGTTTAATCGTGCAGATGCTGTCGGAGAGTCTCGTGCTCGCAACCGTTGGCGGCGCGATCGGCATCCTGCTCGGATATTTGGCGATTACGCCAATCCAGACGTTGAGCGCGGGCAGCATTCCCCGGGTTGGCGACGTCACGCTCGACGGCACGGTGCTCGCATTTGCCGCCGGCGCCTCGCTCATCACCGGCATCCTGTTCGGCCTCGCCCCGGCCTGGCAGGCGTCGCGCTCGTCGGCGGGTGTGGTGCTCAAGGAGGGCGGCCGTTCGTCGACCACGTCAGGCGGACGCTGGGTCCGCAGCGGATTGCTCGTCGCCGAAGTCGCGATGTCGATCATTCTGCTGACCGGCGCGGTGCTGCTCCTGCGCAGCTTCGACAAGCTGACGAACGTCGATCCGGGTTTCCGGCCGGAGAGCGTGCTCGTGTATCAAGTGTCGCTGCCGGCCGCGACGTACGCCACACCCGAAAAGCATCTGGCGTTCTACCAGACGATGCTCGAGAAGCTGGAAGCGCAGCCGGGGGTGAAGTCGGCGGCGGCGGTGCAGACGCTGCCGCTCCGTGGCAACTACGTGCTCACATTCGACGTGCGTGGTCGCGCGCCTGCCAAGCCGGGCGAAGAGCCGTCGGCGAACTATCGCGCCGTGAGCGCGCACTATCTCGAGACGCTCGGCATTCCGGTCGTGCGCGGACGCGGATTCCAACCTCAGGACGTCGCCGTCAACAGTCCGAAGGTGGCGCTCATCGACGAAGCGTTCGCCAAGAAGCATTTTGCGAACGAGGATCCGATCGGCCAGGGTCTCAAGATCGGCAACGGCGTCGACGATTACTTCAACATCGTCGGCATCGTCGGCAACGTGCACTACGACAGCCTCGACGCGACGATCTCGCCAACGATGTACGTGCCGATGGCCCAGGACGATTTCAGCACGATGTGGGTGATGGCGCGCGCGAAGGCCGGCGATCCCGGGCAACTGGCGGGACCGGCTCGGTTGCTGGTGCGCGAGATGGATCCGCAGCTTCCGACCTACTCGGTCAATCCGCTCGCAACGATTGTCAGCGACTCAGTTGCGCAGCGCCGGTTCTCGATGTTGTTGATCGTCTTGTTCGCGGGCATCGCGCTGTTCCTTGCCGCGGTCGGGCTCTACGGCGTCGTCGCGTACACGGTGAGCCAGCGCACGCGCGAGATCGGCCTTCGCATGGCGATTGGCGCGGCGCCACGACAGGTGCTGGGGATGGTGCTGGGCGGCGGCATGAAGCTCGCGCTCATCGGCGTCGCGATCGGCATCGCCGGCGCGCTGGTGCTTGCTCGCTTGGTGCAGACGATGCTCTTCGAGGTCGCGCCGTCCGATCCCACGAGTTATGCGGTGACGGCGATTCTGCTGCTCGCAATCGCCGCGGTCGCCTGTTACGTGCCGGCGCGGCGCGCCATGCGCGTCGATCCGCTGGTCGCGATGCAAGC
>CAYQRM010000119.1:0-36272 GCA_964419785.1 uncultured Solibacteraceae bacterium
GAAGTCGGGAAGTCGGGAAGTCGAAAAGTCGGGAAGTCGGGCCCTGTCACGATGGCCTTCGAGCCGACTGTCCCGCGAAGAAGTAGTACACGGGAATGCCGAGCAGGAGAAGGGCCGCGCCGACGGCCGACCGTGTGGGCGCCGCGCGCAGCGTGCTGAAGACGACAACGATCGCGACGAGTACGAAAAACGCAGGGAGCCACGGATAGCCGGGCGTGCGGAAGCCCTTGGGCGCGCCAAGTCGTCGGCGAAGGACGAACAACGCGCCGACCGTGAGTCCAAAGAAAATCCAATCGGCGAAGACGACCGTGTCGAGCAGATCGCCGTATTCGCCGGTCAAGGCGAGCACGATCGCCCACGTCGATTGCGTGACGATCGCGAGCGCCGGTGTCTGATATTTCGGATGCAGCTTCGCGAGCGCGGGGACAAATGCGCCGTCGGCGGCCATGGCGTAATACACGCGGGTCGGCGCGAGAATCGCGAGGTCGAGGAAGCCGAACGTGGAGATCGCGATCGCGGCCGAGACGAACCGCTCGCCCGACGCGCCCAGCCAGCGTGCCGCCGCATCCGCTGCCGGGGTCATCGTCGCGGCCAGGCCTTCGAGGCCGAGCGCGCGCAGGTACGCGATGTTGACGAGCACGTAGATCGCGACGACCGCGAACGTGCCGATGATGAGGCTGCGCGGCAGGTGCCGTTCGGGCTCGCGCATCTCCTCAGCGACGTAGTTCGCGTTCTGCCAGCCGCCATAGGCGAAGAGGATCGGAATCAGGGCGGCGCCAAAGGCGAGCACACCAGACGGCGTGCTGTCCACGCGTCCGGCCGACAGCCAGTTGGGCGCTGGCGGGACCGTCCACGCAAAAAGAATGAGCGCCGCGAGCGCCGCGACTTTCAGGAGCACGAACACGTTGAGGACGCGGCTGCCGGGCTTGACGCCGACGTAGTTCACGGCTGAGAGCACGACGATCGTCGCCACGGCGAGCGGCCGCGGCGACGCGCCAGTGCTTCCCGCCAGCTTCAGCGCGTACTGCGCGAACGTGATGGCGACGGCGGCCATCGCGCCGGTCTCGATCATGAAGAGCAGCGCCCAGCCGTACAGGAAGCCGACAACGGGATGCCACGCGTCGCGCAGGTAGACGTACTGTCCGCCGGCGCGCGGCATGAGCTGGCCGAGCTCAGCGTAGGCGAACGCCCCGGCCAGGGCGACGGCGCCCCCAATCGCCCAGGCCGCCAGCACAGCGACCGGTGTGTCCAGTTGGCGGGCGACGAGATACGGGTTGATGAAGATGCCCGACCCGATGATGCCGCCGATGACGACCATCGTCGCGTCGAAGGGGCCGAGGGCGCGACGAAAGGTCACGCGCGAATACTACACTGCCGCAAGTTTCGTAAAATGTGAGGAGACGCGAATGGCCAGGGGCTGGGAAAGCAAGTCGGTCGAAGCGCAGCAGGACGATCGCGATCGCCATAAGCCGGCCGACGCCAAACCGCCGGAAGACGCGGCCACGGCCGCCCATCGGCGGACGCTCGAATTGGCCAAGGCCCGCGCGCAGGCGGATCTCGCGAAGGCGAAGCATCCAGCCCACAAGACGATGCTCGAAGCGGCGATTCGCGCGATCGACGAGCAACTCGCGCGCGAGAAAGCGACGCGCGCATGACGACCATTCGTCCGGACATGACGCGGCGGCGCGTGGTGCGCCTCACCCTGGTCGGCCTCGCCGTGGCGACCGCGGCTGCCTGCTCGGTGCAGACGTTGTCGTGCTTCACGCCGCAGCAGAGCGTCAGCACCGGAGCGAGTTCGGGCTCGACGGCCGGGCCGATCGCCGCGCCTTCGTCGGGACCGCAGAAGTTCAAGATCGTGTTTCTCGGCGACAGTCTCACCGCGGGGTTGGGCTTGCTCAGCGATCAAGCCTTTCCCGAGTTGATTCAGACGAAGTTCGAGGACGAGGGCTACTCGCTCGTCGAGTGCGTCAACGCCGGGATCTCGGGCGATACGACGGCCGGCGGCCTGCGCCGCGTCGACGATCTCCTCGATCCGGATGTGCGCATTCTCTTCGTCGGGCTCGGCGGCAATGACGCGCTGCGGGGCCTGACGACCGGACAAACGCACGATAACCTCGCGGCCATTCTCGACGCGGCCCAGGCCAAGGGCGTCGGCGTCGTGCTCGCCGGGATGGAAGCGCCGACCAATCTCGGCAAGGACTATCAGGACGCATTTCACGCGCTCTATATCCAGCTTGCGCAGCAGTACAAAGGGCGCGCCGCGTTTGTCCCGTTCCTGCTCGAGGGCGTCGCCGGCAATCCCGCCCTCAATCAGGCCGACGGCATCCATCCGAACGAGCGCGGAGCGCAGATCATTGCCGACGCGCTCTACCCGCGGCTGCGGACGCTCGTCGATCAAATTGGCGGCGGAGGGTAGCGAGTGATCGAGCTCATCGAGGTGTCGCGTACGGTCACGAGCGGCGCCGGTTTCTTGACCATCCTTCAGCCCACGTCGTTCCGCATCGAGCGCGGCCAGTCAGTGGCGATCACCGGCCCGTCGGGCAGCGGCAAGTCGACGCTCCTCGGCCTCATCGCCGGCCTCGACGCGCCGACGACGGGGCGGATCCTGCTCGACAACGTCGACATCACGGCGATGAGCGAGGAGGCGCTCGCGCGCCTTCGCGGCGAGAAGATCGGCATCGTCTTTCAGTTCTTTCATCTGATTCCGTCGCTCACGGCGCTCGAGAACATCATGGTGCCGATGGAAATCGCCGGCGCGCGGGACGCGCACGCGCGGGGGCGCGCGCTGCTCGCCGATGTCGGTCTGTCGGACCGCGGGCACCACTATCCGTCCCAGCTGTCAGGCGGCGAGCAGCAGCGCGTCGCCATCGCTCGCGCGCTCGCGAACGATCCGCCGATCCTCCTCGCCGATGAGCCCACGGGCAACCTGGACAGCGCGACGGGCCATCAGGTGATCGAGATTCTCGTCGCCGTCAACCGCACTCGCGGGCGCACGCTCGTGCTCGTGACGCACGATGCCGAGCTCGCCGGGCTTGCCGCTGAGCGCATCGCGCTCCGCGACGGGCGCATCGTCGAACGCGTCTCCAACGCGGCGCCCGCCGGACGAGGCGTCTGATGCGGTTCGTGCTGCGCATGGCGTGGCGCGAGATGCGCGCCTCGTGGGCGAGGCTCCTGTTCTTCTTCGGTTGCGTCGCGCTTGGCGTCGCGGCGATCGTCGTCCTTCGAAGCGTCGTGGGCCAGGTCCGAATCACGCTCACGAAAGAGGCGCGCCAGCTTGTCGGCGCCGACATCGTCATCCAGGCGCAGCGGCCGTGGACCGACGAGCTTCGCGCGCAAATCGATCGCGCGCTCGAAGGACAAGGCGTGCTCGCGCGCACTGAGCTCGTCGACACGCAGACGATGGCGGTACCGTTCGATGCCGGCGGCGGGGCGGCGGGAAGCGCGCCAACTGGAGCAAGAGTCCGGCTCGTCGAGATCCGCGGCATCGAGAAGGACTATCCGTTCTACGGTGTGCCGGAGCTCGCCGGCGGCGTGCCGTACTCGCACGACCTCGTCGCGGGCCACGGCGTGATCGTCCAGCCCGAGCTCTTGACCGTTCTCGGTTTGAAGGTTGGCGATCAGGTGAAGCTCGCCGGCCAGCCGTTCACCATCCGGGCGGTCGTGACAAAGGATCGCGCACAGCGCGGCGGGGGAATCGCCTTCGGGCCCCGGGTGTACGTCGACCTCGCGGATCTGCGGCAGACGACGCTGCTCGGGTTCGGGAGCCGCGCCTCGTATCAGATGATGCTGCGCGTCAATGAAGGGTCGATCGATCGTCTGACCGAGCAGCTGCGGAAGGATTTTCGACGCGACATCATCGGCGTGCGCTCCTGGCGCAGCCTCGAGGATCGGCTCGGCGAGAATCTGACGACGGCGGAGAATTACCTGAGCCTCGTGGGGTTCGCGATCGTCGTGCTCGGCGGGATCGGCGTGTGGAGCGTGACGCGCGTGGTTGTCCTGCAGAAGCTGCGCAGCGTCGCGATCCTGAAGTGTCTCGGCGCCTCGTCCGGGCGCGTGCTCGCGACGTACGTGCTGCAAGTGCTGTGGCTCGCCGCGAGCGGCAGCGTGCTCGGGTTGGGCCTTGCGGCGGTGGCGCTCTCGGCGATTCCGAGCCGGCTGCTCGAGCCGGTCGGCGTGACGAGCGTGCGCATCTCGGCGGCCGCGGCGGGACAGGGCGTCGCCGTCGGGCTGCTCGTCTCTCTGCTCTTCGCGCTCGTGCCGCTGCTCGAAGTGCGGCAGGTCAAGCCGCTGCTGTTGCTGCGCGCCGATACGCGCACCACGGCGCGCAAGCGCAATTGGCAGAGCCTGCTCGCCGGCACGGCCGTCGTCATCGCGCTCGCCCTCGTCGCCGTGTGGCAAGCGAACTCGTGGCGCGCGGGCCTCTTCGTGTCCGGTGGACTGGCGGTCGTCGGACTCGCGTTGATGGGGATCAGCCGCGTGCTCGTGGGCGCGGTACAGCGCTTCACGCGCTCGTCGCGATTCGCCGTGCGACACGCCGTGCTCAGCCTCGGCCGTCCCGGTAATCAGGCGCGCGTGATTCTGATGTCGGTCGGCCTCGGTTGCTTCTTCGTGCTCGGCGTGCGCGCGATGCAGGTCAACCTGCTCGACTCGATGCGGCTCGAGCTGGGCAAGAACTCGCCGGACCTGGTGTTGATCGATATTCAGCGCGATCAAGTGGACGGCGTCAAATCGACGGTCGCGCCGTATCAAGCCGCGCCGCCGCGGCTGATGCCGCTGCTCCGCGGACGCGTCGCCGGCGTCGAAGGACGCCGCGTCAACCTGCCGACACCCGAAGACGTCCGGAAGCAGGGCGAGCTCACGCGTGAGTACGGCCTCACGTTCCGCGACGCGCTGCAGGACAACGAGCGGCTCGTCGCCGGCGCGTTCTGGTCCGGCCCGCTCACGACGCCGACGACACCCGAAGGCTTCGACACCGAGGTGTCGATTGAGCAGATGGTGCGCGACCAAGCGCACGTCGAGGTCGGCGACACGATGCGCTTCGACATCGCGGGGCGCATTCTTCGCGCACGGGTCACGAGCATCCGTAAGGTCACCTGGGACGAAGCGCAGAACGGCGGGTTTGTCTTCGTTCTGCGGCCGTCGCCCGCGGTCGACCGGACGCCGCATACCTACGTCGGGTTCCTGCAGGTCTCGGCCGCGCCCGACGCGCGCGGCGCCGTGCAGCGCGACCTCGCCAATGCGTTTCCGAACGTGTCGTCGATCGACGTGCGCGACGTGCTGGCGTCGCTCAAGGAGGTCGTCGACAACGTCACGATTGGCGTCACGATCGTGGGCGCCGTGACGCTCGCCGGCGGCGTGCTGATTCTGGTCGGCGCGGTCGCGATGACGAAGTTCCAGCGCCTCTACGACGCCGCGATCTACCGCACGCTCGGCGCGAGCACGCGCATGATCGCGTCGATGGTCGTGATCGAATACGGCTTGCTCGGCGCCCTGGCCGGGCTGATGGGCGCGGCCGGCGCCTTCGTGCTGTCCTGGGCGCTCGCGCGGTGGCTATTCGATATCGAATGGCGGCCCGCCGTCGGGCTCCTGACGAGCGGGGTCGTCATCACGGCCCTGGCGGTCGGCTTCGTGGGACTCGCCGCGAGCGTCGACGTGCTCCTTCGCAAACCCCTGCAAACGCTCCGCGGAGAGTGAATCGCGTCGTCCTGGGTCCGGGGTCCGACGTCTGAAGTCCGCGGTTCAGGCGTCGCCGGACTCAAGGACCTCAGGACTAGGGACGACGCCGGAACTCCGGACCTCGGACCTCGGACCCAGGACCTCAGACCCGGACGTTCAGGTTCTTGCGAGTCCTTGGCCCTTCGTCCGCCGTGCCAGTGCCTATGGCCGAGCCTGGTTGCCCGATTTTGATATCATGGCTGATTGAAGCCGCGCCTGTGAGCCCGGCCGTGTGTGTATGACGGAGAAAGTCTTGGACGAGGCGCTCCTCAGCAGCCTGAAAGAGACGCTCTTGAGGAAGCGGGCAGAGATTCTGGCGACGTCGACCGGAACCCGGCCGCTGCCGGCGTCGATGGACGTCAATAGCCGACAGGGCGATCTGGCCGATCAGGCCAGCGGCAACAACGAAGTCCACATCCAGCTCAAGCTCAAGCAGACCGACGCCAAGATCCTCCAGGCCATCGAGGAAGCGCTCTACCGGATGGAGAAGGGCACCTACGGCGTCTGCCGCGACTGCGGCGACCCGATCGCGCCCGCGCGGCTCGAGGCGATTCCCTGGACGCGGGTATGCATCAGCTGCAAGCAGAAGCAGAACGCGTGAAGGTCGACAACCTCGCCGTCGTGCTCAAAGAGCTGCACCGAGACAGGCTGGCGCTCCGACAGCGGCACGTCGCGGTCGCCAGGCAGGTCAGCGACTACAACTTCAATAACACCTATCAGTACATCATCGCGCGCGAGGACGTGCATCTGTCGTGGCTCGAGGCCGCGCTCGCCGAGCTCGGCGTTACGCCCGATCAGGTGCCCGAGCCCCAGCTTCCGGCCCGCGGCAAGAAGGGCAGCTTCCAGCCGCTCGTGACCGAGGACGCACGCGAGGCCGGCGAGTTCGTGGCGCGCTGGCGCGCCCGCGGCGGCGAGATCACCAACGCCCGTCACAGCAAGATGGTCGGCGTCATCCTCGGCGAGACGCTCGAGCAGAAGCGCTTCTTCGATCAGATGGTCGCCGGCAACGAAGACCTGCTCGGCCGCCGCTCGAACGGTCCCGCCAGCCCCGGCACGGGCGACGGGGTCATCGCGGAGCGCTGGCGGGAATAGAACCCCGGGACGCGGACTTCTCCGTTCCCCCGGACTTCTCCAATGCTGATTGCGGTCTCCCTCGGCTCGAATCTTGGAGACCGCCGCGCGCATCTCGAGCGGGCCGTTGAACGGCTCGCCGCGATCCTCGATCGCCCGCGCGTGTCATCCTTCATCGAAACCGAGCCGGTCGACGTGCCCGACGAGCAGCCGCCATATTTGAACGCGGCGGTGGTGGGGGAGTGCGCGCTTCCGCCGGCCGAGCTCCTCGAGCGGCTGCTGGCCTGCGAGCGTGAGCAGGGCCGCGAGCGCGTGACGCCTCGCGCGGCGCGCACGCTCGATCTCGATCTGATTCTCTACGGCGATCTCATCGTCGACGCGCCAGGCCTGGTGATTCCACACCCGCGCTTCCGGGAGCGGCGGTTTGTCCTCGAACCCCTGGTGGAAATCGCGCCGGCGATGAAGGATCCGGTCACGGGAAAGACGATCGAGGAACTCCTGCGAGGCGTCCGCTGAAAAAGAAACGGGCCAGGGTGGTGACCCTGGCCCGGTCGTCTTCGAGCGCGACGCTCGAACGCGGCTAGCCTTTCTTGTAGTACGTCTTGTTCTGGCCGCGCTCGATCACGAGCTCGCCATTGTCCATCGACCAGGTCTGCACCTGATCGCCGTTGGCGCCCTTGGTGGTGATCACGAGCTTGGCGCCGTCCCACTTCGCGGTCGAGACCTGCTCGGTCGCCGCGCCGCCGTTGCGGCCCGGCATCGAGTTCTTGCTCTCGGATCCGTCGAGGTTGTAGACCTGCTTGAGCGCCGTGCCGCCCATGTCACGTTCCACGGTGAGTGTCTTGGCGTCCTGCGTGACGGTCATGGGACCGCCGCCGCCACGGCCGCCGCCACGGCCGCCACCGCCGCCCGCCGCGTTCTTTTCCGCGTCTGGTGTCCACTTACCCGCGAAGCTGGTTCCCTGGGCAGACAGGCCCGAGGCGAAGAGCACAACGGCCATCGCTACTGATGCAATTGCAAGTCGTCGCATAGTTCGTCTCCTGAAAGGTCTCGGACGCCTGCCCAGCGCCGATTGAAAGCATTATCGATCAAAAAGGGCAGCAGACCAAAAGAGGCGGCGCAGCGGATGCTGCGTCGCCTCTGGTCGTTCTCGAGCTTCGACGTGTGTCTGCGAAGCTCGCGCGGATGCGCGGGCTAGCCCTTCTTGTAGTACGTCTTGATCGGACCGTTCTGGCCTTGCGACTCGGAGACGAGGTCTCCGCCCTCCATGTACCAGGTCTGCACGCGTTCGCCGTTCGCCGTCTTGGTCGTGATGACGAGCTTGGCGCCGTCCCACTTGGCCGTCGACACGACTTCCGTCTGACCGTTACGGCCGTTCTGCATGTTCTTGCTCTCGGAGCCGTCGAGGTTGTACACGGTCTTCACCGCGTTGCCGCCCATGTCACGCTCGATGGTCAGCGTCTTGGCGTCTTGCGTGATCGTCATGGGGCCACCGCCGCCACGACCGCCGCCACGTCCACCACCGCCGCCGGCAGCCGGCGCCGGGTTCTTGTCCGCATCGGGGGCCCACTTGCCCGCGAAGTTCGGGGCCTGTGCAAAAGCGACGGCCGTCGCGAGGACGAACGCCGCCGTGCTCAGAATTGCTGTCACACGTCGCATAGAGGAGTACTCCTTACAAATCGAAGCGGCCTCTTGCCGCTCCGAAGCCTACGAGGCGCGCGCATTTCACTCGAAACGCTGCGCGCGGTACACCCGGCGCTGCCTATTCGAATCGCAGCGCTTCAATCGGGTCCAGGCTGGCGGCTTTGCGCGCCGGATAGAACCCGAAGAAGATTCCCACGCCCGCCGAAAACGCGACGGCCGTGAACACCGCACTGACGGGCACGAGCGCCGGCCAGTTGTTGTAGTACTTCACGGCCTCCGACACCCCGTAGCCCAGGGCGATGCCGACCGATCCGCCAACGGAGCTGATCACGACCGCCTCGATCAGGAACTGGAGCAGCACGTCGAAGCCGCGCGCGCCGATCGCCATGCGCAGGCCGATCTCGCGCGTGCGCTCGGTCACCGACACCAGCATGATGTTCATGATGCCGATGCCGCCGACGACGAGCGAGACGAAGGCGACGCCGGCGAGCAGCTGCGTCATCGTGTTGGTCGTCTGCGTGCGGAGCGCGACGATGTCATCCTGCGTCTGTACGGTGAAGTCGTCAGGATCGCCCGGCGTCACCTCATGGCGCGTGCGCAGCACGTTCGTGATTGCCGCCGCTGCGCCGTCCACATCATCGGCCGATCGCGCCGAGACGTAGATGTGATTGAGGTTGAGCTGACCGGAGAGCTTCTTCATCACGGTCGTGTAAGGCGCGAACACCTGGTCGTCGAGGTTCGTGCCGCCCGAGCCCGCGCCCTTTGACGCCATGACGCCGAGCACGCGGAACACGTGATTGCGGACGCGAATGTTCTGGTCGGTCGGATCGACGTCCTCACCGAAGAGGTTGTCGGACACGTTCGAGCCGAGCACGCAGACCTTGGCCGCGGCCTTGACGTCTTCGTCGCTGAAGAAGGCGCCGTACTTCATCGGCCACGACCTGATCTGCGGGATGTCGACGTTCGTGCCCTCGATCTGCGTGTTCCAGTTCTGGTTGCCGTAGATGAGCTGCGTGCGCGTCGTCGCGCTCTCGGCGACATATTGGATTTCGGGCAGATCGCGCAGCGCAGCCGCGTCCTCGGGCACCATCTTGGTGGACATGCCGAAGCCGGTGCGGACGCCGCCCGTGTTGGTGCTGCCCGGCGAGATCGTGATGAGGTTCGTGCCGGTCGACTTGACCTGCTCTTCGATCGTGGCCTGCGCGCCCGAGCCCAACGCCACCATGGCGATGACGGCGGCGACGCCGATGATCATGCCCAGCATCGTCAGAGCCGTGCGCAGCTTGTTGCGGCCGAGCGCCTTGAAGGCGATCCGCAACGTCATGAAAAGTGACATAGATGATCCCGCCGCTCGCGCTTAGTGGTGCCCCGATGCTGGTTGAGCCACCGGTTCTTCCGTCTGGACGACCTGATCGGGCTCGGGCGGCGGCAGCGCGGCGAGCTCGTCGACCGCGTTCCGGCGCCGGGTCACCTGGTTGTCGCCGACGATGCGCCCGTCGCGGAACCGGATGATGCGCGTGCCGTATTCCGCGATGTCCATTTCGTGCGTGATGAGGAGCACCGTGATACCGCGCTCCTTGTTCAAACGCTGAAAGATGCCCATGACCTCGATGCTCGTGCGCGTGTCGAGGTTGCCCGTGGGCTCGTCGGCGAGGATCATCGACGGCTCGTTGATGAGCGCGCGCGCGATCGCGACGCGCTGCTGCTGGCCGCCGGAGAGCTGGTTCGGCATGTGGTGATGCCGCTCGCCGAGGTTGACGGCGTCGAGCACCTCGAGCGCGCGCCTGTGGCGCTCGGCGGCCTTGAAGCCGTTCACCGACCGGTAGAGCAGCGGCAACTCGACATTGTCGAGCGCGGTCGTGCGCGTGAGCAGGTTGAAGCCCTGAAACACGAACCCGATCTTCTGGTTGCGCACGCGCGCGAGCTCGTCCTTCGACAGCCGTGAGACGTCGCGGCCGTCGAGGAAGTACTCCCCGCTCGTCGGGCGGTCGAGACAGCCCGCGATGTGCATGAACGTCGACTTGCCCGATCCCGACGGCCCCGTGACGGCCGTGAATTCTCCATACTTGATGTCGAGCGACACGCCGCGCAGCGCGCGGACGATGTGCTCGCCCATCCGGTACTCCTTCGTGAGGTTCTTGACCGAAATGACGTACTCGGTGTCAGCCATCGATGCGTCTCGTCCGATCCCGCCTAGATACCGCCGCGGCCGCCACCACCGCCGCCACGACCGCCGCCACCTCCGCCCGGACCGCCGGGGCCGAAGCCAGGCTGGCCGCGCTGCGGGCCCATCAGCGGGTTCGAGTTGTTGTTGGTCGGGCTCTTCGTCACGGGCAGGATGACGCCCGTCACGAGGGTCTGGCCAACCTGCAAGTCGCCGCTGAGCAGTTCGCTGAACTGTCCGTCGGTCAAGCCCAGGCGAACGTTGGTCTGCTTGAGCTCCTTCTTGTCCTCGTCCCACGTCCAGACCTGGCCGGGCGAGATCTGGGCCGGCATCGGCTCGTAGAGCTCGTCAATCTTGTCGGCGTTGCTGTTCATGATGGACGTGGTTCGGGTACTGACATTCCCCATTGGCTGCTGCTGGCGGTTGCTGTTGCGGCCGCCGCGCCCGCCGCCATTCTGGTAGCGGTCGATCATCGCCTGGCGTTGCTCGGGTGTGAGATTCGCGTTGTTGCCGAACCCACCGCCGCGTCCGCCCTGACGGCGGTTGGCATTCGGATCGTTCGGGTTTTGCCCCGGCTGCGCCTGGGCGTTCTTGGCGTCGGGCGTGGCGCCGGCTTTGGCACCCTGACCGGGCTTGGCGTCCTGAGTCGCCGCGCCCGCGTCGGCCGGTTTGGCACCGGCGTCAGCGCTCGAGCCGCGCTGGGCCGCGCCAGGCTGCCCAGCAGCGCCCTGACCGCCCGCGTTGCGATTGCCGCGGCCCTGACCGGGCGCGGGCGGCTGGAGGCCCAGCGCCGCATAAATATCGCCCGTCGGCCGGAAACGCAGTGCCTGGTTCGGCACGCGGATCACGTCAGCCACGGTCTGCACGATGATCTTCACCTGCGCCGTCATGCTCGGCCGCAGCTTCAGATCCGGATTGGGCACGTCGATCCACACCGGATACGTCACGACGTTGTTCGTCGTCGTCGCATTGAGGCGCACGGCGTTGACCGTTCCGAGGAACGTCTGGTTCGGATACGAGTCCACGGAGAAATTGACGTTCATGTTCGGGCGGATCTTGCCGATGTCCGCTTCGTCGACGCCCGCGGTGAGCTTGAGGCTCGTCAGGTCAGTCGCGATCGTGAAGAACGTCGCAACGTTCATGCTCGACTGCACGGTCTGTCCGACGTCCACCGCGCGGTTGACGACGACGCCGTCGATGGGGGAGCGGATCGTGCAGTACTGAACGTTGAGCTCGGCCTGCGCAAGACTCGCGCGCGCCTGGACGAGCATCTTCTCGGACGAGGCGATCGACGCCTCCCGCGTCTTGACGTTCAGAACCGCCTGCTCGTTCGCCTGGGTCGAGACCAGCTGCTTGTCGAACTGCTCCTGGGTCCGGACCATTGTCCGCTTGGCGTCCTCGAGCTGAATCTTCTGGTTCTCGATGTCGACCTGCTGCCGCTCGATGTTGGCCTTCTGAATGTCGACCTGCACCTGGAGCAGCGAGGGGTCGAGCGACGCGATGATCTGGTCCTTCTTGACGATGGAGTTGAAATCCACGCCGTGAAGGTCCGACACGGTCCCGGACACCTGCGAGCCGACCTGAACGGTCCGCAGAGCCTCGAGGGTGCCCGTCGCGCTGACAGCCTCCGTGATGTCTCCGCGGGAGACGGCCGCCTGGACGATCGTCGGCTTCTCGGGGACGCGCGCATATGCGTAGTAGTAATAGGCGCCGCCGCCGGCGAGGGCCAGGAAGATGAGAATCGTAACCAGCTTTTTCATAGTCGGGTCTTTGCCTGCTCAGGATGCGACTGCACGGCTCTGTGGCGCAATCACTCCGATATACGCCGGAGTATCCAAGGGCGTTGACGTCCGGGTGAGGGAACCCACTACCCCTATGCCTACCCCTCCCCAGAAACTCCCCCCAAGTACGCGGCGTGAGCCTACCTGAGACCGGCAGGCCCGCCAAGCTCCGGCTTGGGGGAGAGCCAGCGGCGCGGGCCCCTACCGGCCCGGCGTCCGCTGCAACAGATCGAACTGGGCGACGGCGTTCACATACGTGATGATCGCCTGCAGCTCACCGAGCCGGGCGGTCGTCAGGTTGTTCAGCGCAATCGCCACGTTGTACGGATTCGACATGCCGACATCGAAGCGTGTCTGCTCGGCGGCGGCGTTCTTCGTGGCAGCCTCGCTCGATTTCTGCGCGGCCTTGAGCTGCAAGTATGAGTTCGCCACGGCCTGGCCGGCGTTCGTCAGGTCGGTGGCAATCTGCAGCTCGGTCACCTTGATGTTCGCGAGAGACTGATTGCGCTGGATTTCTGAGCGGGCGAGGGCAGCCTTTGCCGACGCCATGCCGATCGGATATGTGAAGTTCAGTCCCATCGTCCACGTCGGGATGTCGAAGCCGATGATGTTCGACAGCGCGTCGAAGTAGTCGCCGCCGGCGATGACGACGCCCCGGTTGAGCTGTGGTCCGCCCGATCCGGCCAGCTGGTAGCTGCCCGTCAGGTCGAGCTGCGGTTTCGTCTGGTTCTTCGTCAGCTGGAGGTTGAGGTCGGTGACCTGCAGGTTCTGACGCTGCTGAACGATATCGGTCCGCTGCGCGAGCGCGTTCTTGATCGCGCCCGGGATGTCCACGTTCTGGAGCTCAAACGTCGGGTTCGTCGTCGGATCGAGCGTGGCGGTGTAGATCGGATCGTCGGAGCCGCCGGCGAGCAGGCGCTTCAGCGCCAGTTCCGCCTGGATCCACTGGACCTGCGCGCCGAGCAAGGCCTGCTCGCTCTGGGCTTCCTGCACTTCCGCCGTCGTCTGGTCGATCGGCGCCATCGTGCCGATCTCGACCTTCACTTTGTTGTCGGCGACGACTTGGCGCGCCAGGTCGAGCGAGAGCTGCTGAATCTCGATGCGCTCGATGGCTTGCCGCAGGTTCCAATACGCGACCTCGACGTTGTACTTGGTGTTCTCGATCGTGTTTTGCAGCGCCACGTCCGTGATCTGGCGCTGGACGATGCTGGTCTTGACCGCCGTGCGCTGCGAGTCGACTGCGAGGTTGACGAGCAGCGGCTGCGTGTAATTGAGACGGAACGAACCCTGGTAGTTCGGGTTACGCGTCGTGTTCAAGCTGCTCGTTGTTGCGCGGCTGCTAATGAAGCTCACGCCCATCTGCCCGCCGTAGTAGGCGAGGCGCTTGCTCAAGCTGATGTTGTACGACTGCGTCTGGCTCGTGATCGTCGAGGTCGTCACGCCGTCGAGGATGCTCGTCGATGGCGTCGACTGATGGCTCTGGCCGAACGTGCCGTTGAGCGTCGGCTTGAACGCCGCGCGCGCCTGCACGAGGTTGTAGTCCTGGATCGCCGGGTTCATCTTGGCGACCTGCAGGTCGAGGTTGTGCTCGAGCGCCATCTCAATCGCGTCGTCCATCGAAAGCTGCCGGACCGACGTGCCAGGTTGTGCTGGCGGCTTGGCCTTTCCGACGAGGTACTGCTGAATCGCCGTAATCTGCGGCGACGACGCGGGCGCGCCGCCCACAGGCGGCGGCACCTGCTGTGGTGGCGTCGGAGGCGTCTGCGGTGGCGTCGTCGTCGGCGGAGGTGTCTGCTGCTGGATCGTCGGTTGCTGCGCGCCAAGCGTGGCGGTCAACGCGACAGTCGCGACCGCAATCGTCCAGGCTTTCCCACTGAGAAATCGCTCAATCATTGCGTGCTGTGCTCCTCGAGCGGCCCGCTTCAGGCCGGCCGCGACCATTGTCGTGTCAGATACTAAGCCTAGCGGGGGCTTCCGCCGCGTCCGCGCTGAAAGTGCCGCATACGAATGTCTGGCAGCTTCGAAAACTGCTCCGGCGTCAGCTTGAGGTAGATGTGGTACAGCATCACCGCCCGGCTCTCGCGCAGGCGGGACGACAGCGCTTCGACGCGCGCGACCTGCACAGCGAAGGTCGACTCATCAACCTTCCGCTCCTGCGTCATCTGGTTGAGCTGATCCGACTGTTTGCGCCACTCATCGACGAAGGGCGTGACCTCGCGAAGCCGGTGCTGATAAAACGTGTCGATGTCTGCCGACACCTTGTCGGTCAGCCCCAGTTCGCGCTTGACGGCGTCGTCCTTCCACCACTCCCATTCGGGAAACGGGTCCCGCACCGAACCGGACGGTCCGATCCGTCCCGGAGCCCCCGGCGTCTGGCCTGATTGCACGCCGCGTCCCTGAGCCGGCGGCGCCTGCTGCTGCGGCGTGGGGGGCGGGGTCGCGCCCTGCATCGCCCCAGGCCCGGCAGCCGCCACGGCGCGGCCACCGCCAGGCACAAGGGCCAGAGACAGAGCCAAACCGGCAGCCAGTCCAATCAGGCCAACTTGGACGCGGTTTCTGGCAGTCACGTCTGAACTTACGTTTCCACCTGTCAGGCCGTTTACCCTCGGGCCAGTATCTCGAGCCGCTCGACGACCTCCCCGACGATGTTGTTCGGGGTTGAGGCGCCCGCTGTCAGGCCAACCCGTAACATCCCTTCAGGCAACCAGTTACGCGTGGTCGCCTCGGCCACCGCGGCCGTCGACGGCTGGCCGATTGGCCGATGCCGTATCTCGGCCGCCGACACCAGACACTCGGGGTCGGCGATGTGGAACGTGGGCACGCGATCGGCGCAAATCCTGGCCAGGTTGCACGTGTTGCTGCTGTTGTAGCCTCCGATGACGACCACGAGGTCGAGCGGCTGCTCGTCAAGTAGACGAACCACGGCGTCCTGCCGTTCCTGGGTGGCGCTGCAGATGGTGTCGAAGGCGCGGAAATGCGCGGCGAGGTTGGTTTCGCCATAGCGCTCGATCATCGCGCGCCGGAGCATCTCGCCGATCTTCAGTGATTCGCTCATCAGCATCGTCGTTTGATTCGCGCAGCCGACGCGCGTGAGGTCGCGAGTGGGATCGAAACCGGGCGACGCGGCTTCGCCGAAATGACCGGTGAACGCGGCTGCATCGCCGCCGCTGCTGACGAAGTCGCAGACGATCGCCGCCTCGCGCTCGTCGCGAACGATCAGGTACTGCCCGCCGGGAAATTGCGTGGCTTGCGACGCTGTCGCGCGCGTCTCCTCATGCTGCACCTTGCCGTGAATCACCGCGGTGAAGCCGTCCTGCGCGTAACGCCGGACGTTCTTCCACACGTTCAGCACCGATCCGCAGGTCGTGTCGACCAGCGTGCAGCCCTGACGCTCGAGCCGCGCGAGCTCGCCGATTGACACGCCAAACGCCGGCAGAATCACCACGTCGTCGGCGCCGAGCGCCGTGGCGTCTTCGCCGGGATCGGTCAGCAGGCGAATGCCCTGCGCGCGCAGGCGATCGTTCACGTGCGGGTTGTGAATGATCTCACCCGTGAGAAACACTCGCTTTTCGGGAAACCGCTTGCGCGTCTGATACGCGTAGTCGACGGCGCGATCGACGCCGTAACAGAAGCCGAACTCGCGCGCGAGGAAGATCGACAACCGGCCCGACTGTCGGGCGAATCCGCCGTCGCGGACGGCGTCGACGATTTTGCTGTGGTACGCGGCCGCCAGTTCGGAGGCGACGGCCTCCTTCATGTCGAGACCCTTGCGGAAGATGACTGGAGGCATGGAGGTGTCCCGTTCCCGGAGGCCGACGCCCCGGGGAACGGGATGCCTAATTGTAGCGGGACGCGCTACTTGACGGTACGGTTCGAGACGAGCGCGACCTGGGTCGCGCGCGGCGTCATGCTGTCGATGACCGCAAAGGACGCGACGTTGAGCGAATCGAGGTCCATGTCGAGCAGTGACGCGTCGATTGGGCCAGTTTTCTGGGCGGTATCGTCGGACGACGCGCTCGCAGGCACGGCCGCCGGCTCGGTCGCCGGGACCACGCGGGCCGCGGCGGCCGGTGCCGGATGCATGCCGAGGCGGGCCGTCATCTGCCCGCTGATGACGCCGAGGACCAGGCCAGCGGCGGCCGCGACCCCCAGCCATCCCGCGGCGACACGGCGTCCGGATGACTCACGGTGCAGGCGCGAGTGGCTCGGGAAGGCGATGACGCGTGCCGGCTCGTCGAGCTGCTCGAGCCGCCGCATGATCTGCGACTGCTGCGCCGCGAGCCGCTCGGGCGAGAAGGCGGCCTCCGCCGTCTCGAGCCCCGTCGTCTTGACGGCGTCGAGCCAGCGACCGAGCTCGACCGCGCGCTCGGCGCAAAGGTCGCAGCGATCGAGATGCGCCGGCCTGTCGCCGGTCATCACCGCTGAGACGATCGCCTGCTCCGACAGATGTCCACCACGAATGATCACGTCAGCGAGCCGCACGGTTTGTCCTCCCGCGCAAGTTGGACGCCTTCGACGCCGCGCCGCTGGCAAGCAGCGCGCGCAATCGCCGAATGGCGCGGAACAAGTGCACACGCACGGTCGACTCGTTGAGCCCCGTCATGGTGCTCACCTCACGGGACGACCGCCCTTCAAAATGACTCAGCACGAACACCAGCCGCTGCCGCTCGGGCAGCTTGGCCAGCGCGGCTGACAATTGCTCGCGACGCTCGCCGGCCAGCACCTCGTCTTCCGGGGTCGGGCCGCGCGCCGGCAAATACTCGCCGGGGTCGCGCTCGTTGCCCGACGCGTCGATGATGGGCGGGGCGATCCACCGTTCCCGTCGTCGTCGCGCCTTCAGGCGGTCCAGGCATCCGTTAATCAGAATGCGCGTGAACCAGACCTCAAACGGCAACTCCTCGCGAAACGTGCCGAGGTGCATGTACGCCTTGATGAAGGCGTCCTGTACCGCTTCGTCGCCATCGGCGGCGTCGCGCAGATAATGAAACGCAATCCGCGCAGCACGACGCTGATGCCGCGTCACCAGCTCGGCAAATCGCTCACGAGCGGCCTCGAGCCGGCCCGCGGCCTGCAGCGCCTTGACGTCCACGGCCACGCGGGCGTCGGCTTCACGAGCAGTCACGGGCGGGTCGGTCGAAGCTCCTGACATCTGGATACGGTTCTGTCGGGTGGACGTTTACCAGACACTATTGTAAGGGGGTTGAGCGGGTTCCTCACGAAGGTTCCGCACGGGGTCCCTTGCGGGGGTTCCAAGAGGTTCTACGGGGTTCCAGGGAGTTTCGCTCGACTGCCGACGCTGACGTCGACGTGTCGAAAGTTCGTGTGGTTCGCCACGCATTCGATGATTTGGGTCGAGCCGAGGTTGTGGTGCTCACCTCCAGTTCCGTTTTCACGATGTCGGCGCGCTGCCTCTCGCGAGCGTCGGGGGACACGGCTACCAGCGTGGCGCGAGAGATAGATCGGACCTTGGTCTATTGTGACGCGCGGATCGTGCGGGTGCCCGGGAAGTAGTGGGTGAGGATGTCGTTGAGCGACTCCCCATTCCTCGCCCGTGCGGCCGCGCCAATCTGACAGAGCCCGACGCCGTGCCCGAATCCCGCGCCCGTGAAGGTGACGCCGGTCTTGTCGCGCGAGATCGTAAAGAGCGTGCTCTGGATGGCCTTCGGCCCGAGCGCCCGATCGACAACGGTGCGGAATTCCTCGCCCCGCAGCTCGTGCGTGTGCTCGCCGATGACCGCGACGCGTGCCGCATGTCCACCGGCATCGTGATCGACGACGTCGACGCGGTCGAGCGTGCGGCCGACTTCGGCGCGCGGGCTCGCGTTGAGCGCCGCGCGCAAGTCGTTGATCGACACCGTCCATTTCCACTGCCGATGCTGCACGGCCGCGGCGTCGTCGGGCGCGGCGATGAGGTAGGGCACTCGATCGCCTCCCCAGACTTCATCGGCCGACGCGGTGAAGCCGCCGCAATCGGCGTGATAGAGGCCCTCGGCGAGATGGCCCTGATAGGTCAGCACCAGGCCCGCGGTGCGCCTCACCGCCTCGCGCGCTTCAGCAGCGAACCGTGACGTCTTGATGCGGCTCGGATCGTAGAGCTGGCAATGCGTCGTGTCGCACACGTCGAAGCCCTCTGAACGATGCTTGCCCAGATGGCCTGCCACGTACGTGCGCGCAAGCACCGCTTGCACCTCGTAGATGCGCGCGACCGCTGCGGTTGGCTGATTGAGCGGCGTCACTTCCGCGAGGACTGATCCGAGGACGTAGTCGTCGAGAAGAACGGACTGGACCTGCCCGCCGGCACGGACCTGGACGAGCTCCGGTAAACGAACCGTCGGCTCCGGCAGTTGTGGAGGTTGACAGGCCGCGGCGGTGAGCAGTCCCGCGGCCGCAAGCGCGGGCGCCAACGTGCGAAGCCAGTGCGCGCGCGTGCTCATGAGGTGAATATCGGGTGAATCGAGATTCCGCAGTAGAATTGCGTGTTTGTTGAATCGACTCGGAGGGCGTCGTAATGGCATTGGTCGAGCAGAAGGTCGGGCTGGAAACCGTCGGGATCGAAGGCAGCGCGCGCGTGTACTGGAATCTCGGAGCGGCCGCGCTCTACGAGGAGATCGTGCGGCGGCGCGAAGGACTGATTTCGGCCGACGGGCCGATCGTCTGTACCACGGGTCAGCACACCGGCCGCTCGCCCAACGACAAGTTCATCGTCAAGGAAGGCTCCAGCGAGAAGCACGTCGCGTGGGGCAAAGTGAACCGCCCGATCGATCCGGCGGCGTTCGACGGGCTCGAGCGCCGCATGCTCGCGTACTTGCGCGGCAAGGAAATCTTCGTGCAGGACTGCTACGCGGGGGCGGACGCCGCCTATCGACTGCCGGTGCGCGTCATCACCGAGAAGGCGTGGCACAGCCTGTTCGCGCGCCATCTTTTGATTCCTGAAACCGATCCCGTCAAGCTCCGCGATCACTCGCCGGAGTTCACCGTCATCGACGTGCCGAGCTTCACGGCCGATCCGTCGGTCGACAAGACGAATTCGGAAGTGTACATCCTCGTCAACTTCGGCAAGCGCCGCGTGCTCATCGGCGGCACGAATTACGCGGGAGAGATCAAGAAATCGGTCTTCACCGTGATGAACTACCTGCTGCCGCTCAAGGACACGATGCCGATGCACTGTTCGGCGAACATCGGACCCAGGGGCGACGTCGCGTTGTTCTTCGGCTTGTCGGGCACCGGCAAGACGACGCTCTCGAGCGTCGCGGATCGCCAGCTGATCGGTGACGACGAGCATGGGTGGAGCAGCAAGGGCGTGTTCAATTTTGAAGGCGGCTGCTACGCCAAGATGATTCGCCTCTCGGCCGAGGCCGAGCCGCAGATTTACGCGACAACGCACCGTTTTGGGACCGTGCTCGAAAACGTGGCCTGCGACGCGATCACCCGCAAGCTCGATCTGAACGACGACTCGCTCACCGAGAACACACGCGGTGCGTACCCGCTGTCGTTCATCGATAACGCCGTGCCGTCGGGCCAGGGCGGCCATCCGGCCAACGTGATCATGCTCACGGCCGACGCCTTCGGCGTGCTGCCGCCGATCGCCAAACTCTCGCCGGCCGCGGCGATGTATCACTTCCTTTCGGGCTACACGGCGAAGGTCGCGGGCACCGAGCGCGGCGTCACCGAACCGAAGGCGACGTTCAGCACGTGCTTCGGCGCGCCGTTCATGGTGTGGGATCCAAGCCTGTACGCGAAGCTCCTCGGCGAGCGCATCGCCAAGCACAACGTGAACGTGTGGCTGGTGAACACCGGCTGGACCGGTGGACCGTACGGCGTGGGATCGCGGATGAAGATTGCCCACACGCGCGCGATGATCGACGCCGCGCTCTCCGGCGCGCTTCAGAACGTCGGCTACGACAAGGACCCGATCTTCAATCTCGACGTGCCGAAGTCGTGCCCCGGCGTCGCGCCCGAGGTGCTCAAGCCGCGCGAGACCTGGAAGGACAAGTCCGCGTATGACGCGCAGGCCGCGAAACTCGCCAAGATGTTCGCGGACAACTTCACGGCCTTCGAGGCCACGGCGGAGCCGGAAATCAAAGGCGCGGGGCCCAAGACATAGACATAAAGACCATCGTCGTCCGAGGTCCGAGGTCCGAGGTCCGAAGTTCCCTCGTCGTCCATGGTTCGCAGTCCGCAGGCCGGCACAGTTGGGCCACACCGAAGGACCCAAGGACCCGAGGACGGTACCGGAACCACGGACCCCGGACTTCGGACCTCGGACGATTAGAATATGGCGTGTCTTTTGAACCGGTCATTGGCCTCGAGATCCACGCCCAGCTTCTGACCCAGACGAAGATTTTTTGCGGCTGCCGGACGACGTTTGGCGCGCCGCCCAATACCAATATCTGTCCCGTGTGTCTCGGGTTGCCGGGCGCGCTGCCGGTGCTCAATTGGCACGCCGTTGAGCTCGCGATCAAAGCGGCGCTCGCGCTCAATTGCGACGTGCAGACCGAATCGATCTTCGCGCGCAAGAACTACTTCTATCCGGACTTGCCGAAGGGCTACCAGATCTCGCAGTACGAGCGGCCGCTTGCCACGCGCGGATGGCTCGAGGTGCCGAGCGATGGAGCGGCGCTGCGCGTCGGCATCACACGCATCCACATGGGAGAAGATGCGGGTAAGTCGCTCCATCACGGTTTTCCTGACTCCGATCGCGCGACGTATCTCGACTTCAACCGAAGCGGCGTGCCGCTCATCGAGATCGTGACCGAGCCTGATCTGCGCTCGGCGGCAGACGCGGCCGCGTGCTTCACGCAGCTGCGAGAAACGCTCGTCGCGCTCGGCGTCAATGACGGCAACATGGAAGAGGGGAGCCTTCGCTGCGACGCCAACGTCTCGGTCCGCCCCGCGGGCTCGACGACGTTCGGCACGAAGGCCGAGGTCAAGAACGTCAACTCGTTCCGGTATCTGCAGAAAGCGCTCGAGTTCGAGATCGAGCGGCAGACTGCGCTCGTCGCGCGCGGCGAGCGCGTGCGACAGGAGACGCGGCTCTTCGACAGCGACACCGGCGAGACCGCGTCGATGCGCAGCAAGGAAGAGGCGCACGACTACCGGTACTTCCCGGAGCCCGATCTTCCGCCGCTCGAGGTCGCGCCCGCGTGGATCGACACGATTCGTGCCGCGCTGCCGGAGCTTCCAGAGACGAGAAAACGCCGATTCGTTACGGCGTTCGGGCTGAGTGAGTACGACGCGGACGTGATCGTTCGGCTGCCGGGCGCCGCCGACTACCTCGAGCGGATGGTCGAGGCCGGCGCGTCGGCCAAGACGGCCGGCAACTGGCTGCAGGGCGAGGTGCGACGAAAATTGAAAGATCTCGGCGCGGAGGACATGACCGCCGTGCCCATTCCGCCGTCCGAGCTCGCCGCGCTCGCGGCCGTGGTCGACAGCGGCGTTGTGAGTAGCACCGTCGCCAAAGATGTCTTTGAAAAGATGTGGACGACGGGCCGGGCGGCGCAGGCCATCATCGACGCGGAAGGATTGGCGCAGATCGGCGACGAAGCCGCGCTCGCGGCCATCGTCTCCGACGTGATGGGTCGCCATTCGGATGTCGTGGCGCAATATCGCGCCGGCAAGACGGCGACGCTCGGGTTCCTCGTCGGTCAGGTGATGAAGGCGAGCGCAGGGAAGGCGAACCCGAAAGTCGTCAGCGAGCTGGTGCGTCGATTTCTGTCTGCCTGAGGCCCGCTCGGCGTGATCAATGGTTGACACAGGTAGTTGTGCTTCTCTAGACTGAGTATCGCCCCCTGCCGCGATGGCCTCGAAGAGTCGACACGCAACCGTCGAGCTTCAAAGTCCGAAGCCGTTCTTCGGCCCCATCTGTCAGTGTCGCCATCAGTTCTTCCGCGAAGAATTTCTCAGACATCATCAGTGTCTCGAGCAACAGCGTGAGTACTACTCCGAAGGCGCGATTGCGAGCGCCGAGGACGCGCTCTCGCGCATCATGGGCAAGCTCGAGCAACTCTGCCAGCGCGATGATGCGTGCGAAGTTGTCGGCCAGCTCCTTCGCAAGCTCGACGCCGTCACCAAACTCTCCGAGTGGACCGAACCCCGCACGCTGCACTAAAGATCTTCCGCACTGAGCCCCAGACATCTTCGTCGACGCCGGAACCTCGGACGTCGGATTCCGGACCTCCTACGGTCAGTGGTACATTCCGTTCGTGACCTGGCGTCAGCGCCTCTGGGCCGTCGTTGCCGTTCTGGTCGCGCTGGGTGTTGGCTGGGTGTGGGGCGCGTCCGATCGGAGCACCGTCGAGCTGGCGCGGCAGGCGCTCGACGATCGCGCCGACCTTGCAGAGGCGCGCGAATTCACCCTCGACGCGCGCCTGCACATCATCGCGTTGAATTTCGGGGAAGCGGCCACGAGCCTCGACGCCGCCGAGAAGACCGTCGAGCGGCTGCAGCTCCGGTGGCGCCACGCCGGTCAGATCGATCGGGCCGGTCAGCTCGAGATCGTGCTGTCCCAGCTCAGGGACGCGCGGCGTCTGGCGGGTGCGGCGGATCGCACGGCCGAGGATCCGACCGTCCAATCCGCCGCACTGCTTCAAACGCTGGCGAGCGCTACTTCACCACCGTCGCGGTGACTTCGACCGACACGCGGCGATCGCCGCGCGGGTCCGCCGACTGCGAAACGAGCATCGGCTTGCCCTCAGCAAGCACGACGGTCATCGATTCGTTCAGCACGGCCGGCTGTCCCTTGTTGGCATCCCCTGGACCAATCGAGGGGTAGTACTGCAGCGAGAAGTTCAGCCAGATCTTTCCGTCCGACCGTACGTGAGGCTGCGCATCGACGTTGAGGCTGGTTCCGCTGGGGCCCGAGGAGCGGATCTGCCCGCTTGCGCCGTCGACGAGCATCATCGTGATCGTGCGCTTGGTGGACGAGTCAGCGGACGCCGTGTCGGTCAACGCCAGATCAACTTTGACGTTCTGCAGCGTGCGATCGTCGTAGCGGAATGCGGTTCCGCGCCCACCTCGTCCTTCCGGCGCTTCGGTGGGCTGCGTTGGGGCGGTGCCCATGCCTCCGCCGCGACCACCGGCACGGCCTTGGGCCGGCGCGGGCGTCGGCTGCTGCGTCGAGGTCGGCGGCGGCACGGTCTGCCCTTGTTCCAACGCGACAAGCGGCGCCGACAACGCCGCAATCACACTCACGAAGACGAATGCGCGCATGATGCTCCTCATTGGTTCGAACCGTCATCGTCGACCGCCGGCATGACGATCGCGTTCACCTTCAATTGAGCGATGCTGAGCTTCGCCGGTTGGATGGATTCCAGTGTGATGGACTCGAGCGGATCAATCGGGTCGAGCGCCGGCACGGACGAGACGAACGTCGGCGCCGCCGGTTTGGCAGCGGTCTGCACCCCGCGCGCGCGATCGACGGTCGTCGCGGGCGTGGCCTCGGGTGTCGGCGTCGCGATGGGTACGGGCGCCGCGCTGCGGACCCGCGCTGTGACCACCTGCGGCGTCGACGCGTGCTTCGGCCACGTCAAGACGCCCGCGCCAATCACGACGATTGCCATCGCTGCCGCGGCGGCCAGCGTCCATCCGCCGAAGCTGCGTGGCTGTCGTTCGTCGAGGCGGGCCAGCACGCGCTCGCGGAAATCGGCGGACAGCTCGCCCTTCGTCACGCGCGAGGCGACACGATCGATCTGATCGTCGAGCGTGTCGCGATGAGTGGGGGATGTCATCTCAGCGCCTCGTCATTACTTGAGTGTGGCCGACGGCACGCGCCGCCGTACCAACCGGCGAGCTTCCGCGACGCGCCACTTCACCGTACCGAGCGGCACGCCCAGAATCGTCGCGACCTGTTCGTACGAATGCTCGCCGGAACTGCACAGCAGCAACGTGTCGCGCAGCCGCGGCGACAGACGTCCGATCGCGCGCGTGATGTGCTCGGCCATATCCTGCGAAACGATCGCGCGCTCGGGATCGGGCCCGTCCGCGCGCATCAACTCGACGGGGTTGACGTCGTCATCCAGCCGCGGCGACGCCCAGCGCACGCGATTCCACCATGCCTGCCGCTGGCGCCGCTTGTCGAGCGCCTTGCGCCAGACGATGGTGAGAAGCCAGGTGCGGAAGCTCGAGTCGCCGCGAAACCCGTCCAGCTTCTGCCAGGCGATGATGAAGGCGTCCTGCGTGGCGTCCTCGGCGTCCTCGCGCACGCGAAGCGCGGCGAGGGCGGTCCGAAACACGACGCGCTCGTTCAAGGCGACGAGATCGGCAAACGCCTCGCGGCTGCCACGGCGCGCCGCCTCGACGAGGGCCTGGACGTGCGGAGCCTCCCGCGCCTCGGCCAGCGGCGTGTCCACAGGGTCGGTGAGCGTCACCAGATCCGCGACGGCAACCGTCACTGGGACAGTAGACATCAAATTTGGACAACCGGTTGGATCCGCCTGGGGAACCCCGCGCGTGGAACGCGAAAGATAAGATTAGAGACCAATGCATAGCGAAGATCGTCTTCTCCAATTGATTGAAGAGCGGGTGGATCACCCCGCGACTGTCAAAGAACTCCTCCAAGTGCTGAAGATCCCGCGCGAGGAGCGGTCGACCTTCAAGCGTCAGCTGCGGACGCTGGTGTCCTCCGGCAAGCTCGTCGAGATTCGCGGGCAGCGGTACGGCTTGCCCGGCCGGATGAACCTCGTCGTCGGCCGCGTCTCGACCAATCCGCGTGGTTTCGCGTTCGTCGATCCGGAGGCGCCCGACGAGCACGGGCCCAAGAGCATCTACATCGCCGGCAACAACCTCAATCAGGCGATGCACGGCGATCGCGTCGTCGTGCGCGTGGAGAGCGTGCGGGAGGAACGGGCCGAGGGTCGCATCCTGCGCATCCTCGAGCGCGGCGCCGAACGGATCGTCGGTCGATACGAGTTCGACACCGCCGGCCGCGGATTCGTTGTCCCATTTGATCGTCGCCTCGTGATGGACGTGCAGGTCGCGAAGGGCGACACGCACGGCGCGGCACCTGGCGAAATGGTCACGCTGCAGATCACGCAATGGCCGACGCCGACGCGTCCGCCGGCCGGGCGCATCACCGAGGTGCTGGGCAAGATCGACGAGCCGGGCGTCGACACGGCCGTGATCATCCGCAAGTACAACTTGTCGGACACGCACAGCGAGGCAGCGATCAGCGAAGCGCGGCGGCTGGGCAACGCCGTACGCGATCGCGATCGTGTCGGACGCACGGATTTCCGCGACTGGCCGACGGTCACGATCGACGGCGAGCACGCACGCGATTTCGACGATGCGATCTCGATCGACAAGATGCCGAACGGCAACTTCTGGCTCGGCGTCCACATCGCGGACGTTGCTCACTACGTGCCGGAGAACAGCGCGCTCAACGTCGAGGCGTACGACCGGAGCACGTCCGTCTATTTTCCCGAGCGCGCCGTGCACATGTTCCCGTCGGAGCTCTCGACGGGGCTGTGCAGCCTCAATCCGCACGTCGATCGGCTCGTCCAGTCGTGCCTGATGGAAGTCGATCACCGCAACGGCGCGGTCGTGCGCTACGAGCTGCACGACGGCGTCATCCACAGTCAGGAGCGCATGACCTATACGGCGGTCAACGCAATCCTGACTGATCGCGACCCGGAGCTCATCGAACGCTACCGCCCGCTCGTCCCGATGTTCGAGCGAATGAAGGAGCTGTTCGAGATCCTGAACGCACGCCGGCGTCGTCGCGGCTCGATCGACTTCGATCTCAAGGAACCGGAGATCGTGCTCGACGATGAAGGGACGGTCGAGGACATCGTTGCGTCGGAGCGCAACATTGCGCACCGCCTCATCGAAGAGTTCATGCTGCTGGCGAACGAGACGGTCGCCGCCCACCTCGAGCGTCACAACGTGCCCACGCTCTATCGCATCCACGAGGAACCCGATCCGATGAAAGTCGAGCAGTTCGAGGAGTTCATCGGCTCGCTCGGCTACTCGCTGTCCGGACCGCCCGATCATCTCGAGCCGCGAGACTTTCAGCGTCTGGTCGAGCGCATCCACGGCAAGCCGGAAGAGAAGCCGATCGCGTTTCTCTTGCTCAGGACGATGCAGAAAGCGCGCTACGACACGGCAAACCTCGGGCACTTCGGCCTCGCCGCGCCGGCCTACACGCACTTCACGTCGCCGATTCGCCGGTACCCGGATCTCGTCGTCCACCGCGTGCTGCGGGAATCGCGCCGCGGCATGCCGGAAGAGCGCCGGTCGGAGCTCGTGGAGGACTTGCCGGAAGTCGCGCGGCACACGTCGGAGCGCGAGCGCCGGGCCAACGACGCGGAGCGCGAGCTCGTGCAGTGGAAGAAAGTGCGCTTCATGACCGACAAAGTCGGCGACGAGTTCGACGGCTTCATCACCGGCGTCAGCGCGTTCGGGCTCTACATCGAGCTCGTCGATCATTTTGTCGAAGGCATGGTGCACGTCTCGACCATGGCCGACGATTACTACCGGTTCGTCGAGCGCGCGCACATTCTGCGCGGGGAGAAGAACGGCCGCGTCTATCGCCTCGGCGATCGCGTGCGCGTGCAGGTCATTCGTGTCGATCTGGAGCGGCGGCAAGTCGATCTCGGGCTGTCGGAGATTCTCGCCAAGGTCCGCGATTCTGGCCGCGGACGCGCGCCCCGGCAGGAACAGGCGCGGCCGGACCGGCAGCAACCCGATCGGCGATCTCGTGACGAGAAGCCACGGCGCGGGAGGGGACGCGCACGGCCCGGCCGGAGACCACGAGGCCGCAAGAGGCCTTGAAGATAGATGTCCACTACCCTTGTGATCGGCACGGCCGGGCACATCGATCACGGCAAGAGCGCGCTGGTCAAAGCGCTCACAGGCACCGATCCGGATCGTTTGAAAGAAGAGCAGGCGCGCGGCATCACGATCGATCTCGGCTTCGCGCACACCGTGATTGACGATGTGAACGTCGCGTTCGTCGATGTGCCCGGCCACGAGCGTTTTGTGCGCAACATGCTCGCGGGCGCCGGCGGCATCGACGCGGTCGCGCTCGTGATCGCGGCTGACGAGTCCGTAATGCCGCAGACCCGCGAGCACTTCGAAATCTGCCGGCTCCTCGGCGTCGAGCGGGGCCTCATCGTGCTCTCGAAATCCGATCGCGTCGATGCCGACGGGCTGGAGATCGCTGCGCTCGAAGCCCGCGAGCTCGTCGCGGGCAGCTTTCTGGAAGCGGCGCCGATCCTCGCGGTCTCGGCCAGGACCGGCGCCGGACTGGATGAGCTGCGGAGGGCGCTTTGCGACCTCGCGAAAGGTTCCACGCGACTGGCGCGGGCGGGGGTCGTGCGCCTGCCCGTCGATCGCGTTTTCACCGTCAAGGGATTCGGGACGGTTGTGACCGGCACGCTGGTCTCCGGCGACATTCGCGCGGGCGATGAGCTCGTCGTGATGCCGGAAGGACGACCGGTGCGCGTCCGTGGGGTGCAAGTGCACGGACGGGACGTCGGATCCGCGCACGCCCCGGCTCGTGCGGCGATCAATCTCGGTGCGATTGAGGTGTCGGAGTTGGCGCGCGGCGTGACGCTATCATCCGCCGACGCGCTGACGGTGACGAGACGCGTGGACGCGCGAGTTGAACTGATCGCCAAGGGACACGGCCTGCGCGCGCTGCGGCATGGCGCGCGCGTGCGCGTCCATCACGGCACCGCCGAGCGCCTCGGCCGCGTCGCGATGTGCGCCGTGAAGTCAGCCGGCGAGTCCGACTGGCGACTCGCGGCGGTGGGCGAGAGCTCGGTCGAAGCGGCGCCGGGAAGCGAGGTCTACGCGCGGCTCAGGCTCGAACAACCGATGGCGCTCACGCGCGGCGATCGCTTCATCCTCCGCGCCGATTCGCCGCCGATGACGATTGGCGGCGGCGTCGTGATCGATCCCGCGCCGCCGCCCGCCGGCTTGCGGCGGCCGCCGACGCTTGCGCGGTTTCAGGCGGTCGACACATCGAGCTTCGCGCGCACGTGGCTTGGCGAAGCAGGCGCGCGCGGGCTTGGCGCCGTGGATCTCATCGCGCGCGGCGGCCTCGAGGCTGACCAGAGCCGAGACCTGATGAGCGCGTTGGTCAAACACGGCGACGCCGTGCTCGTCGGCCCACGGGTGGTCGACGCCGCGGTCGTGCGCGCGATGGAGGCGCGGGTCATCGCCGAGCTCGAGGCCTTTCACAGCCGCGAGCCGAAGGAGCGCGGCATGCCAAGGGAAGCGCTGCGCGAGCGCGCGGCGCCGCACGCGCCGGCGTCATTGGTCGACGCGGTGTTCACGCGGATGTCGGAAGGTGGAACGATTGCCGGAGCGGATCGCGTGGCGCTCACCACGCATCGCGCCGTGAGCTCGCCGGAAGAGGACCAGCAGGCGGCGCGCGTCGCAGGCGTGCTCCGCGACGCAGGGCTGATGCCGCCCGATCCGGCCGCGATTGCCACCGAGACCGGTCTCTCGGCTGACGTCGTGACGCGCGCCCTCCAGAATCTGGCGCGGGAGCGCACGGCCGTCCGGCTCGACGGGTTGTACTTCCACGCCGAGGCGCTCGCACGCCTCAGGCAGGACGTGCAAGCCCTGGGCGCGTCGCGAGCCACGCCGGGCGCGCTCGCGCGCGTCGACGTCGCGAGCTTCAAAGATCGCTACGGACTCAGTCGGAAGTTCGCGATTCCCTTGCTCGAATGGCTGGACCGGGAGCGCGTCACGAAGCGCGTCGGTGACGCGCGCGTCATCCTGGGCGGATGAACGTTACGAGTCGCCTTTCTCTTCGGCCCCGTCGCGGGTGGCGTCCTTGAAATTTTTGATGCCTCTGCCGATGCCCTTGCCAAGCTCGGGCAGGCGGTTCGCCCCAAAAATGAGCAGGACAATCAAGAGAATGATGAGTAACTCGGGAACCCCGAGGCGCATATACAAACTCCTGCCGGTGTGCGACCGGCGTTCTTAGTATCTTAACGCCGTTTGACCGGTCTTGAGGCTGGAAGGTGACGGCCGTCGTCCAAAGGATGCAAAGAGGACAGCGCGCTCGGTGATACACCCCCTCAGGTAAATCCAGGCCGAGGGCACCGGTCTTGCACTCCACGACCCGAAACGGGCGCGGTCTGCCGTGAGTATACTGATCGAGGCACTAACGCGGCTCAAATGGATACGCCTTCACCGACTGCCGTGACACCCCCGGTTGAGCCCTTGCAGCCGCAGCCGGCGGCGGCATCTGCTGCCTGGCTCGGGTCGCAGTCGATCTTCGATCGTCGCGACGAGAACGCCCTCAAGCGCGCCGCAGGCGCGACGGGCGTGACGTTCGTCTTCTACAGCCTCATGCTCGCACTGCTGTTCATCGGCGGCATCAAAGCCTCGCAGCAAATCATCAATCCGGAACAGGAGATGCCGAAGTTCGTGTATCTCAACGATCCGGGACCCGGCGGCGGTGGCGGCGGCAGCCCGACACCCGCGCCACCCAAGCCGATGGAAGTGCCACACCACAAGGCGCCGGATCCGATTCCGGAGCCCGTCGTGACACCGCCGCCTACGCCGATTCCGACGCTCAACGCGCCGATCGAAACGAACATGGCGAGCGTGATTCAGGCGACGGGGGCGAGCTCGGTGTCGCTCACGAGCTTTGGCGGCGGCGGCAGCGGCGGCGGGATTGGCTCGGGCCGCGGCAACGGCGTCGGACCGGGCACCGGCGGCGGCTTTGGCGGCGGCGCGTTCCGGCCGGGCAACGGCATCTCCTCGCCGTCGCTTCTGCGTCAGGTCGAGCCAAAGTACACGAGCGATGCGATGCGCGCCAAGATTCAAGGCGACGTCGAGCTCGAGGTCGTCATCCTGCCGAACGGCACGGTGGGTGACGTGCGTATCACGAAGTCACTCGACGACAAGTTTGGATTGGATCAAGAGGCCATCAAGGCGGCGAAGCAGTGGCTGTTCAAGGCCGGCGTCGACCGGTCCGGCCAGCCGCAACCCGTGCTCGTGACGTTGATTCTCTCGTTCAGGCTGCACTAAATCCCTGGGACCGTTCGGTCCTCCGTCCGGATCGACCGCGGCCCGGTGGGGAAGACCCCGCCGGGCCGTTTTCGTTCGTTGACACGCCGCAGCTCGGGTCGCTATCGTCTTGAGCGGGCGCTCAAAAGTCGCCCGCGGGTTCGCGCGAAGGGCCAAGCCCACTGTCATACGCGTTCGATTGCCGGCACGTACACCGCCGTGCTGCCTGTCTGCGAACCACAGGCTCGAGCATGGAGGTCGTATGACGTCTTTACCCGCCCGTCCGAATCTCGAGCAACTCAAGAAGCAGGCGAAGTCGCTCTTACGCGCCGCGCAGGGGCGCGACGCTGACGCGCTTCGTCGCGTCGCGCTGCTGCCATCGTTCTCATCGCATTCGCCGGAGCAGATCGCGTCGGAGGTCGCGTTACACGACGCGCAGTCTGTCATCGCGCGCGAGCACGGCTTCGAGTCGTGGGGACACCTTCGCGAGGAAGTCGATGCGCGTACGCTCTCGTTCGACGCGGCGCTCGACGAGTTCGTGCGCTGCGCGACCGGCGGGGCGTCGGGGCGCGCCGAGCGGCTGCTCGCGCTTCATCCGGCCATCGCGTCAGCAACCCTCTACACCGCGCTCGTCCTCGGCGATGCCGAGTCTGTCGAGGCACGCCTGCGCGATCATCCGGAGCTCGCGAGTCGTCCAGGCGGCCCGCAGAATTGGGAGCCGCTCCTCTACATCTGCCACACGTGCCTGCATCGATCCGCGCCGGCGCGTGTGGACGGTCTCACCCGCATCGCGCGCGCGCTCATCGCGCTCGGCGCGAATCCCAACGCCGAGTACCACTGGCACTGGCATCCGGAGCTGCCGCGCACCGCGCTCTGGGGATCGGTCTGCGCCATCGGATCGCTCGCGCTCGCCGAGGTGCTGCTCGAGGGCGGCGCGAATCCGACGGACGGTGTGACAACGCACATCGCCGGCGGAGGGGGAGATATCGCCGCGCTCGACTTGCTGAACCGGTTCGGCGTCAAGGTCGATGGCATTCCCGGCGGCGTGCCGCCGCTCGTCTACATGATGGAGTGGGCCGACTTGCCGGCCGGCCCGTTCTGGCTGCTGGATCACGGCGCGGACCCGAACCTCGCGTGGGGCGCGGCGGGCGAAGCGCCGCTGCACGTCGCGGCGCGCCGATGGAACGTCGCGATGGTCAAAAAGCTCGTCGCGCTCGGCGCCGATCCGATGCGTCGTCGCGCCGATGGCGTCACGCCGCATACGCTCGCCGAGCTCAACGGCAACCGCGAGATCGCCACGTGGATACTCGCGCACGGCGCGGTTGACGAATTGTCGCCACTCGATCGGTTCGTCGCCGCATGCGCTCGCGCAGACCGTCCGTCCGCCGACGCGATGCTTGCGGCCGATCCGAGCCTTCCGCGGCAGCTCGGCGTCGATCAGCATCTGAGGCTGCAGCGTCACGCGGAGACGGGCAACATCGCGGCGCTCGAGACGATGCTGGCGTGCGGGTTCGATCCGAACGTGGCGGACAAGGATCGCGTCACCGCGCTCCATCGCGCGTCGATGCGCGGCCGCGTCGACGCCGTGCGCGTCCTGCTCGGGGCAGGCGCGAACGTCAATGCGCTCGATGGCATGTTCGCCGCCTCGCCGATGGTCTGGGCCGTCGAAGGACGCAGGCATCCGCGGTCCGGCGCGGACCACATCGGCGTCGCCCGGCTCTTGATTGCGGCGCAATCGCCCATGACGTGGTCGCCACCCGCCGGCGCGCCCGATCCCGAGAGCACGCTCGACGGGCTCGCCGACCTCGTGCGGGAGGCGTCGACGCCCGTGGCACAATGACGGTAGAGGCGTTATGAAACGCGTGATGCTCGTCTTTGTCCTGGTGGCGTTGCCGGCTGCGTGGTTGTGCGCGCAAGAAACGAAGCCCGTGCCCAAGAACGCCGTGCGAGTGTCGATTCCCGGCTGCGCCAAGGGCGCGGTCTTCACCGTCGGACGCCGATCGGCTGACGAGCCGGGCTCGATCGATGTGGAAGAAGGCACGCACCTGCACATGAACGGGCCCAAGAAGATGATGAGCGACATCAAGGCGCATCAGGAGGTCCGGATCGAAATCACCGGGACCATCCTCCGCAGTCAGCTCGATCCAGGCGGCATCAGCCTGGGCAAGGGCATTCGCATCTCGCCAGGCACCCCGCCGACGGCTGGCAGCATGGGAGGCGTGCCGGTGCCCGAGCAGATTCAAATCGACATGGAAAGCTGGCGGCAGATTCCGGGCGAATGCCCGGCGCGTTAGCGGCGACGCCGCGCGCCGCTCAGTGTGCCGGCGCCATACGCGCGAGTTCCTCGAGCCATCCGGTCACGAGCTGAAGCTGACGAACCATTCCGCTGTTGGGAAGGCGTTCGAGCGTCAGCACGCTGCGATCCAATCCGACAGCGTACGCCTCGACGTCCGCGCGCTCGAGGACGACTCGCGGCGTGGCCAACGCAGGTCCATCAGCGGTCGGGGCGATCGGCACGGCGATCAATCTCTCGCCGGAGAAATAGAACAGCTCGCGGCCGTCCGGCGACCAGCGGGGGCTGCGCCCGCCGTCGATCGAGACCTGCAGCGGACGTGACCGATCGCCGACCTGCCGGATGAAAATCTCGACCGAGCCGAATTCTCCGGATTGGTACGCGACCGCCGTGCCGTCCGGCGAGATGCTGGCGTCATCGAACGCACCGGCGTGGATGCGCTGTGGCTCGGTGTCCCCGCGCATGCCCAGGGCCCAAAGGCCCTTTCGATCGCCGGCGCCGACGTCCCAGTAAAGGGTTTCTCCATCGGGTGAAAACCCTCGCGGTCGCTTTTCGAGCGCGTCCTCTTCAAACAGTACTCGCGGATCCTCGCTGCCGTCGGCGCGCTGCGCGAATACCTTCCAACCCATCTCGCCGAGAGAGGCCGCGCGAAACACGATCTGGTCCTCGCTGGGACTCCAGACGGCGTAGCGTGCAAGACGTGTGGTGCCCGGCGGCAAGCGGCGGCGTGTGCCGCGTTCGACGTCATAGACCCACAGTCCGAGCGTGCGCGTGCTGAGCAGCAGCTGCCGGCCGCTTCGCGACAGGTCGAACGGGGGCTGGATTGGGCTCGGAGGAAACGGCAGCACAGTTGGCGCCCCGCTCGATCCGACGCGGACGAGTCGCTTCGATTCGAGCACACTGCCTCGCAGCTCGCCTTGCGCGTAGACGAGCGTGCCTGTCTCGGACAGCGCGAACGCCCCGCCGGCCGAGTCGAGCGCGAGTCCCTTGGCGACGGCGGTCGCCGGCCGCGCGAACTTGCCGGTCGTGCGATCGAGCGGGGCCGCGAGCATGAGTCCGTCGGGCTGGGTGAAGAGCACATGGCCGATCGGCGTCGGCGTTCCGGCCGAGCCGGAGCTGGCGAGCGCTCGCAACTCGCCCGTGACGAGATCGAGCAGGCTGGTATCGCCGAGTGCCGAGCCATCCCAGTCGATGACGAGCGCGCTTCGTGCGTTCAGGAGTCTCGGGAAGCCGATGCAGCGCGGCGCTGTCGTTGCGCCGATGCGGAAGTTTCGTACGGCGGGCTCCGGCACACCGCCGGCCGCCGACACTCGCTGCAAACCGCGCAGGACGTCGCCGACGAAATAGATCGCGTCTTCGTCGCTCCAGCAGCCGCCTTCGTAGCCTGGAAGGGGACAGATCGTTTGCGTGAGGCGCGAGGCAAACGAGTACTTCCTCAGCTCGCCTGACCGCGCCGATCGCGCAGTGACGTCCGCCGCAAACGCGACGGCCCGCCCGTCCGGCGAGAAGAAGGGCCCCTCGGCGTAGTCGCTGCTCGGGATGAGGTCTGTTTCGCCCGTGTCGAGGTGCCCGGCGTAGAGCCGTGGCACATCGTCGCTGCCGATTCCGACGTAGGCGACGGTGCGGCCATCGCGCGCGATCGTCAGCACCGGCGCGGCCTCGCCGGAGAGCCTCACGCCGTCCGGTAACGGCAGTACCGAGCGGGTTACGCCTGCCGCCGCCCGCATCGCCGAAGGCGAGGACTCGCCGGGGCGCGCGGCTACGCCACGAAGCGCGAAGGATAAATCGCGCGCGGACTGGAACCGTCGACTCGGATCCTTCTCGAGACAGTGGTGCGCGATCCGCGCGAGGTCGATCGGCACATGCGGCGCGAGCGACGTCAGCTCCGGCGGGTCCTCGCGGAGAATCGCCGCCATCGTCTCGACCGGTGTGGGCCGTTCGAAGGCGCGCCGGCCGGTCAGCATCTCCCACAGCAGCGCGCCGAACGAGAAGAGATCGGCACGGGGATCGACCGCGAGCGCCTTCAGTTGTTCGGGCGCCGTGTATCCCATCGTCCCGACGACGGTTCCTGGCTCGGTCAGAAGCGACGCGGTCGGATTGGTGTCGGCGCCCGGGTGCGGAGCGGAGGAGGGCTTCGCGAGTCCGAAGTCGAGGATCTTCACGCGGCCTTCCGTCGTCACGAACACGTTCCCGGGCTTGAGGTCTCGATGCACGATGCTCTTGTCGTGCGCCGCGGCGAGCCCGTCGGCGATTTGCGTGGCGTAGTCGATCGCTGCCGCGAGCGGCAGGGGACCTGCGGCGAGCCGCTCTCGAAGGGTGTGGCCTTCGAGCAGCTCCATCACCGCGTATGCGACACCGTCGTGCTCGCCGAAGTCGTGGATCGCGAGAACGTTGGGATGCGAGAGGGCGGCGACCGCGCGCGCCTCGCGCTCGAATCGAGCGAGCGCTGCCGGATCGCGCGCGAGGTGCGAGGGGAGCACTTTGACGGCGACGAATCGATCGAGCCGGACATCTCGGGCGCGGTACACTTCGCCCATTCCGCCGGCGCCGAGCGGCGACACTATTTCGTAGGCGCCGAGTCGGCTACCGAGCTCGAGCGGCACGACCGCGTCCCACACTCTTCGTCTCGCGCCCTGGACGCCGCGCGCGCGACTTCTTCTCGTCGGCCGCGGTGTTGCGCGCGAGACGATGGCGCCACGCGGCTTCGAGCGCGCCGCGAACGATCGCGTCATCCGCCTCGCTGAGGCGAATGTGCGTGACGCCGCCTTCGCCCCACCTGCCCGCGACCGGCAGAAACACATCGGGGCGCTCGGCGACGAACGCCTGCTGTTGCTCGGGCGTCAGCATCACGTTGCCATAGCCTATTTTCACCGCCGCGAGCGTGGCGAAGATGCGGCCGCCGACGCGAAAATCGACCGCGCCCATGTGGGCTCCCTCTTCGGCACCAGCGAAAGACAGCGCGAGGCGTTTGAAGTCAGCGGCGGTGCTCACGGCAGTCAGTCACTCTAGCATGCGCGATTCGGAGCGCGACCGATCGCCTCACGTTTGTCGTGCTGCCGAGAGAGTAAGCTCGATGCAATGGATTTGACGCTCACCGTTGAGCCGCATGACACGCTGGTCGTCACGCTGCGCGACGGAGCGAAAGAGACGACGGTCGGCGTCCGACCGGCCGCCGCGGGCGCGCGATCGCTTGCCGATGCGCTCGCGCGAGCGATTGCCGACGGTTACGGCGAATGCTTCTGGCCCGGCGCGACCGGCGGACAGTATTGGTGGGCGTTCAAGCGAGACGCCGACACGCTCGAGACCATCGCGATGTGGACGCGCGGCGGCGCGTCGCTCTGGGAGCACGTGTTTCGAGCGACCGACAGCGCCGAGTGGGTTCGGTCACGCGTCGAGTCCGAGGCCGGGCGGCTTGGACTCAATGGGAAAACGTAGAAGGGCAAAGGGCAAAGGGCAAAGGGCAAAGGGCAGAGGGCAAAGGGCAGAGGGCAAAGGGCAGAGGGCAGAGGGCAAAGGGCACTAGAATCGTTGTATGGCCAGCGTGACTGAAGCCGCGGTGCTCGATGCGCTGCGCGCCGTCAAAGACCCCGATCTGCACAAGGACATCGTCGCACTCGGGTTCGTCAAGAATCTGCGCATC
>CAYQRM010000120.1:0-13674 GCA_964419785.1 uncultured Solibacteraceae bacterium
TCGGCGTCGACGCGATGATCCTCGGTGTGTTCGACGCGGACGGGCTTGAACGTCCCGTATCCAACGTGGAGGGTGATCGACGCGCGCGCGATACCCGCCCGCTCGAGCGCGTCGAGCAGCGCGGCATCGAAGTGCAGACCAGCCGTCGGCGCGGCAATCGATCCGCGCACGCGAGCGTAAATCGTTTGGTAGCGCTCGCGATCCTCGGGCGTGTCGGCCCGATGCACGTAGGGCGGCAGCGGGACGTGACCGATCGCATCGACCGCCTCGTCGACTGAGGCGGCGCCGGCGGCGTCAAGCTCGACGAGCCGTTTGCCGAAGAACTGGCGCTCGAGCACCGTCGCCGCCACGCTCACGCCAGGCGCGCGCGCGGGATCGTCGAAGATCATCCGCGCGCCCGGCTTCAGCTTCTGGCCCGGGTGCACGAGCGCCAGCCACCGCGTCGCATCCACGCGCTCGAGCAGCAGGCACTCGGCCGCCCCGCCCGACGGATCGCGCCGGCCCAGCAGCCTCGCGGGAAACACGCGCGTGTCATTGACGACCAACAGGTCCCCGGCGGCGAGGTAGTCCGGAAGATCGCGGACGCTCGCCTCCTCCCAGCTCCCCGTCGCGCGCGTGACGACGAGCAGTCGCGACGCGCCGCGCGCCCGCGGCTCTTGCGCGATCGACGAGTCGGGCAAATCGAAGTCGAAGTCGGAGACGAGCAAGGCGATCCAAGAAGATCAGAAGTCCAACAGGCATCAGAAGTCCAGAGGACATCACCAGGTCAACGGACCTCGTGAAGGCAGCGGGACCTCGTGCGTTCATTTGTACAATCCCTCCGTGCAAATTCTTGCAGGACGCCCGTCCCCGCTCGGCGCGACATGGGATGGCCCCGGTGTGAACTTCGCGCTGGCTTCGGAGCGCGCCTCAGCGGTCGAGCTCTGCTTGTTCGACTCGCCCACGGACACGATCGAGCGCACACGTGTCGCCCTGCCCGGGCGGACCGGCGAGATCTTTCACGGCTACGTGCCCGGACTCGGCGCCGGACAACTGTATGGATACCGTGTTCATGGCGCGTGGGATCCGTTGCGTGGCTTGCGCTTCAACCCGGCGAAGATCGTCCTCGATCCGTACGCACGCGCGATCGGCCGCGCGCCTGTCTGGCATCCGTCGCTGTTCGGGTACGCGCCCGGTTCGGAGAGCGACGGCCCAGCGGATGCGATCGACAGCGCGCCGTACGCGCCGCTCGCTCTCGTGCACGATCCGGAGTTCGCGTGGTCGGGCGACCGCCGGCCAGGCACGCCCTGGGCGGACACCGTCATTTACGAGCTGCACGTCAGAGGCTTTTCCGCGCTGAATCCGGCGGTGCCCGAGTCGCTGCGGGGCACGTTTCTCGGCGTCTCGGCACCGGCGTCGATCGATCATCTGCGCGGGCTTGGCATCACGGCCGTCGAGCTCCTGCCCATCCACGCGCACGCCGATGAGTGGGCCCTCGCCCGCCGCGGCCTCACCAACTACTGGGGCTACAACACGCTCGGGTACTTCGCGCCCGATCCGCGATTCGCCTCGTCGCCGGCCGCGGCCACGCGCGAGTTCGCCGCGATGGTGATGGCGCTCCATGCCGCAGGCCTCGAAGTGATCCTCGATGTCGTCTACAACCACACGGCCGAAGGCGATTACCTCGGGCCGACGCTGTCGATGCGCGGCATCGACAACATCGCGTACTACCGGCTGCGGGCGGATCGACCGTCGCGCGACGACGATTTCACCGGCTGCGGCAACACGCTCGACGCGCGTCGGCCGATCGTCCGCGAGCTCATCCTCGACAGCCTGCGCTACTGGGCCGGCGAGATGCGGGTGGACGGCTTCCGATTCGACCTGGCGCCCGCGCTCGCGCGCGATCCCATCACGCCCGATCGGCTCGCGACCGTCTTCGACGCCATCGCGCACGATCCGCTCCTCCGCGATCGCAAGTTGATTGTCGAGCCGTGGGACGCCGCGCCCGGCGGCTATCAACTCGGCAATTTTCCGCGCGAGTGGCACGAATGGAACGACCGGCATCGCAACGCCGCTCGACGATTCTGGCGCGGCGAACCCGGCGCGCTGCCCGAGCTCGCGACGCGCCTCGCGGGCAGTCAGGATCTCTTCGGCACGCCGGGCCGCGCGCCCCAGAGCAGTATCAACTACGTGACGTCGCACGACGGCTTCACGCTCGCCGATCTCGTCGCCTACAACGAGAAACACAACGAAGCCAACGGCGAGGAGAATCGCGATGGCGAGTCGCAGAACCTCAGCTGGAACTGCGGCGTCGAAGGTCCGACGGCCGACCCGGCCGTCGAAGCGCTGCGGCGGCGGCAGCAGCGCAATCTTCTCGTGACGCTTTTCGTCTCGCTCGGCGTGCCGATGCTCTCCGGCGGCGACGAGCTTGGGCGATCGCAGAGCGGCAACAACAACGCCTACTGCCAGGACTCGCCGCTGAGCTGGACGCCCTGGCCCGGCACCGCAGCCGCGCGCGAGCTCGTCGATTTCGTGCGCCGCCTCACATCGCTTCGCGCGAGCCATCCGGCGCTGCGTCGCACGACGTTCCTCGACGGCCAACGCACCGAGCCCACCGACGTCGTCTGGCGGCGCACCGACGGTCAGGAAATGATGGACGCCGACTGGCACGACCTCGAGCGCCGCACGCTCTCGGTCGAGCTCGACGGCTCGCTCGTCATCTTGTTCAACGCGTCCGACGTCGACGTCGCGTTCCGGCTGCCGGACGCGCGCGGACCGTGGCGAATGCTCGTGGACACGGCCGATCCGGCCGCACCACCGACCAGGCACGCGGCGGGCGCCGTGGCTTCCCGGCCGTCACGGTCGGTCGTGGTACTCGCGCTCGACTCGCCGTAGAATGCTGGCGCTCGATTCCCTGGAGGTGTGTATGAGAAGTCGGCTTCTGGCCGTAGGACTCATGGCCGTCTTCGTAGGAATTACCGCTCTCGCACAAACCAAACCCGCACCGACAGCGCCGGCGAAGGCCGCGCAAACGGCGCCGAAGGTCGGCCCAGTCGCGCCGCCCACGACCGACGCCGACAAGATCAAAAGCGCGCTCTCGGCCGCACCGGCCTCGATTGCCAAAGATGCGACCGTCATGGACATGCCCAGCATGAAAGTGTTGAAGCAGGGCACCAACGGCTGGACGTGCATTCCCGACAGCCCGTCACCGGGCGTCGATCCAATGTGCGTGGACAAGAACGGCATGGAGTGGGCGCAGGCGTGGATGAGCCACAAGGATCCGCCGCCTGGGAAAATGGCGCTCGGCTACATGCTGATGGGCGGATCAGACGCGAGCAACACCGATCCGTTCGCGACCGAGCCCAAGCCCGGCGAAAAGTGGGTCGACACCGGGCCGCACATCATGGTGCTCAACATCGCGGATCACTTCGCGGGCTACCCGACCACCGCCACGAACACGAAGGTGCCCTACGTGATGTTCGCGGGCACGCCGTACGCACACCTCATGATCCCGATCAAGTAACTCATCGTCCGGGGTCCGACGTCCGGGGTCCGGAGTCTGCGACGCCGGACCTCGGCCTCGGACGACTAGAGGCTCCAGCGAAGCAGGATTGACCCGACCGTGAACCCCGCGCCGACCGACGCGAGCAGAACGAGGTTGCCGTGCTTCAAGCGCCCTGACGCGCGGGCGTCGGCAAGGGCGAGCGGAATCGTCGCGGCTGTGGTGTTGCCGTAGCGATCCAGGTTGATCACAACCTTCGACGTGTCCACGCCGAGCCGGTGCGTCGCCGCCTCGATGATGCGTCGATTGGCTTGATGCGACACGAAGAGATCGAGATCGGCAGGCGTGAGTCCCTGCCGCGTCAAGAGCCGCTGCGCGATCTCCTCGGTCATCCGCACCGCGAACTTGAACACGGCCTGGCCATCCTGTTTGACGTAGTGCAGCCGCGCGTCGACGGTTTCGTGCGACGCGGGGAGCCGGCTGCCACCCGCGGGCATGCAGAGCGCCGGTCCGCCCGTGCCGTCGACGAGGTGCGCGAAGTCGATGATCGAGGGCTCGCCTGGCGCGGCGGCCGAAAGCACGACGGCGCCGGCGCCGTCGCCAAAGAGAATGCACGTCGCGCGATCGGTGTAGTCGATGATGCTCGACATCACGTCGGCGCCGATCACGAGCGCGTGCTCGGCCGCACCGGTCGCGACCTGCTGATACCCGGCGGTGAGCGCATACGTGAATCCGGAGCACGCCGCCCCGAGGTCGTAGCCCCACGCGTTGACCGCGCCGATCTTCGCCTGCAGCGTGCACGCCGTGCTCGGAAAAATCGTGTCGGGCGTCGTCGTGCCGACGACGATGAAGCCGAGATCGGCGGGCGTGATGCCGGCTTCTTCGATGGCGGCGCGCGCGGCCGGCTCGGCGATGTCCGATGTGCCCTGACCGGGCTCGACGAGGTGGCGCTCGCGGATGCCGGTGCGCTGCAGGATCCACTCGTCGGTCGTGTCGACCATCTTCTCGAGATCCGCATTCGTCAGCAGGCGCGGCGGCACGAATGTCGCAAGCCCCGCGATCTTCACCGGCCGTAACGTCACCACAAGCGATCCTTTCCCGGAGCGGTCAGCCCGAAATAGTCATAGGCGCGCGCGGTCGCGATGCGCCCGCGCGGCGTGCGATCGAGGAAGCCAATCTGAATCAGATACGGCTCGTGGATATCCTCGATGGCGTCCTGTTCCTCGCCGATGGCGGCGGCGAGACTCTTGATCCCGACCGGGCCGCCACCGAACTTGTCGATGATCGTCTTGAGCAGACGCCGATCCGCCTCGTCGAAGCCATGTTGATCGACTTCGAGCAATTCGAGCGCGTCATGGCACACCGCGGCGGTCACTTTCCCATCGGCGCGCACCTGCGCGTAGTCGCGCACGCGCCGCAGGAGCCGATTCGCGATGCGGGGCGTGCCGCGCGATCGGCGCGCGAGCTCTTCGGCCGCCTCGGCGTCAATCGGCACGCTCAGAATGCGTGCCGACCGCGTGATGATCTCGATGAGATCGCGCTCGGTGTAGAAGTCGAGCCGGTGCGTGATGCCGAAGCGCGAGCGCAACGGCGCCGTCAACAAACCCGCGCGCGTCGTCGCGCCGATGAGCGTGAACGGCTGAAGCGGCACTTTCACCGATCGCGCGCCCGGGCCCTGGCCTATCACGATGTCGAGCTCGAAGTCCTCCATCGCGGGATAGAGAATTTCTTCAATCGCCGCGCTCATGCGGTGCACTTCGTCGATGAAGAGGACCTCGCGCACCTGGAGGTTCGTGAGAATCGCCGCGAGATCGCCCGGCCGCTCGAGCACCGGACCGGACGTCGATCGCACAGGCACGCCCATCTCGTTGGCGATGACGTAGGCGAGCGTCGTCTTGCCGAGGCCCGGGGGGCCGTAGAGCAGGACGTGATCGAGCGCCTCCTGGCGCTGGCGCGCGGCGGAGATCGACACGTCGAGGTTCTCGCGCACGCGCTCCTGCCCGATGTAATCGGCGAGCGTGCGCGGCCGCAAGCCAGCTTCGTATTGCTGGTCATCGTCGACGGGCGAGGCGTTGACAAGCCGTGGATCACTCATGGCTTGTGCATGAAGAGCGTGAAGGGAATGAAGGCCATGAAGAAGGGCGTCGGGGCCGTGACCGCAGACCTGCGGCAGCGGCTCGAAGCGCACCGGCCGCGATCCGTGAAACCGCGTGCGAATGACCGAGACTTTTTCGCAGGAAGGTCATTCGTACGCGGTTTCGCGGATCGCGGCGGCGGCCGATGGCCGCCAGCCGGCCAACGGCCGGCCGGTCGCTTCGAGCCGTCGCGGTCTGCTTCATGCGCTTCATTTCCTTCATGACCTTCATGCCTACCGAGACAACGCTCTTAGCACTTCCCGGAGTGCCGCATCGAAGGTCTGCGCCTCACCCTTGCGCATGACGGCTTCGACGGCCTTCTCCGCGGCCGCGCGGTGATAGCCGAGGTTCGCCAGCGCCGAGAGTACATCGGCGCGGAGGTCGCCGCCTTCTGGCGCGCCGGCGGCTTCTGTAACCTCCGATTTCGGCAGCCGATCCTTGAGTTCGATGACGATTCGCTCGGCGGTCTTCCTGCCGACGCCGGGAATGCTCGTCAGCCGTCCGACGTCCGAGCCTCGAATGGCGCGGACCAGATCGTTCGGCTCGATGCCTGAGAGCACCGACAGCGCGACCTTGGGTCCGATCCCGTTGACGGCGATCAACCGCTGAAAGAGGGCCAGCTCGAGCGCCGTGCCGAAGCCGAACAGCTGGATGGCCTCTTCACGCACGTGCGTGTGCACGCGCAGCGACACGGTCGATCCAGGCTCGCCAATCCCGTAGAACGTCGACAGCGGCACTTGCACGTCATATCCGACGCCTCCGACATCGACGACGAGCCGCTGAACCTGTTTCTCGAGGAGCGTGCCCGAGAGATGCGCAATCACGACGGCTGGCGCCTGGCGCGCTCGGGCAGCTTGGCGTATCGCCAGCTCGTCAGGTGGCGCGGCTGGCGGCGGACGGACGCGGTCAGCGCGCCGCGCGCATGCGCGTGGCAGATGGCCACCGCGAGCGCATCGGCCGCGTCGTGCGGCGATGGCGCCGTATCGAGACCGAGGAGCAGCTTCACCATGTGCTGCAGCTGCGGCTTCTCGGCGCGCCCGTAGCCGGACACGGCAAGCTTGATCTCCGACGGCGTGTACTCGACCACCGGCAAGCCCGCTTCGACGGCGGCGAGCACGGCGACGCCGCGGGCGTGGCCGAGCACGAGCGCGCTGCGGACGTTGCGCGCGTGAAACAGATTCTCGATCACGACGCATTCAGGCGACGCCGTGCGAATCAGCTTCGCGAGGCCGTCATGAATGAAGTGGAGCCTTTCGGGAAACGTCGCCGCGCGGGGCGCGGACAGCACGCCGCACGTCACCAGTCGGTGACGCGTGCCGTTGGTCTCGACGCAGCCATAACCGGTGCGGATGGACCCGGGATCAATCCCGAAAATCCTCACGCCAGTGAGGCCTCGATTTCCTTCTCGTCGACATCGAAGTTGGACCAGACGTTCTTCGTATCGTCATGTTCCTCGAGCGCATCCATCAGCTTGAGCATCTGCTGCGCCTGCTTGCCCTCGAGCTTGATGTAGTCGTTCGGGATCATGGCGACTTCGGCGTTGTCGGGCTCGATGCCGAGCTTCTTCACCGCTTCAACGACCGCCGTGTGATTTTCCGGCGGCGAGACGATCTCCCACGCTTCGCCGTCGTCGCGCAGATCGTCCGCGCCGGCTTCGAGGAGGGGTTCCATGAGCGTCTCTTCGGTCGCTTTGCTCTTGGCAATCGAGATCACACTGCGCTTGTGGAAGAGGCGCGCGACGCTGTTGCTCGCGCCGAGATTGCCGGCCCATTTCGTGAGGATGTGCCGAATCTCGCCGACGGTGCGGTTCTTGTTGTCGGTGAGCGCTTCGATGAGGATCGCGACGCCGCCAGGGCCGTAGCCCTCGTACGTCACTTCCTCGTACATGACGCCTTCTTCCTCACCGGTGCCGCGGCGAATGGCGCGCTTGATGTTGTCGGCCGGCATGTTGGCCGCGCGCGCATCGGCGATGATCGTCCGCAGGCGCGGATTCATGTCCGGATCGCCGCCGCCGTTGCGGGCGGCGACGGTGAGCTCTTTGATCAACCGCGTGAAAATCTTGCCGCGCTTGGCGTCAGCCGCGCCCTTCTTGTGCTTGATCGTGTGCCACTTGGAATGGCCTGACATGGGACCTTCTCCACACGGGAAAACCGAGTCCGACCTGACCTCGTAACTTCCAGCGTGTGTGCGGGTTACAGCGCCAAATCGGACAGAACGACCAGCGATCTTAGCACGGGAGGCGGTCCGAGTCGCGCGGCTGTTACCGCCGCCGCGCGATGACGAGCCAGACGTCGGCGCGCGGGTCCCACGGGCGGCCGCGATAGTCGCCGAGCGTGGCTTCGATGCGAAATCCAGCGGCCGTGAGGCGCGCCGCGATCTCACGCATCGGACGCGTGCGAAACGTGAGCGCAAACGTCCGGCGGCGTGTTGTCTGGCCGCGCCGCTCGACGAACGTCTCGTCGAAGATCGTGAGGCCGCGCCGCCGATCCTGCCGCACGCTCTCGATGAGCGTCAGCGACGCGCCCGCACGCGACGTGCCGCGCAGGCGGACCGCACGCGCGTATTCCTCCCAGCTCGTCAGGTCCGGCACGAGATCGATGCCGAAGAGGCCGCCGCGGCGGAGCACTCGCGCGGCTTCGGCGAGCGCGGACGCGAGGTCGCGATCGGCGATGAGCGACTGCAGCATGCCGTACGGCGCGACGACGAGGCCGAACGTCGCGCGAGGAAACGGCAGCGCGCGAATGTCGCCACGGACGATGCGCGGCCGGCGCCTCGACGCCAGCCGGCGCGCGCGCACAATCGCATGGCTCAGCATTGGTGCGGATCGATCGATGCCGGTGACGGACACGCCCGTGCGCGCGATCGGGACCAGCACCCGTCCGGTACCGCATCCCAACTCGAGCACGGGCGCCGCTTGGCGCGTCGCGAGCCGCCGCCAGAACTCGACGTCGCGGCGTCCGATCGTACGCGCGTTTTCCCAATCATAAAAAGGCGCGTAGGCGTCCCAACCTGAAGTGCCGTCGGGGACGACATCGGGTACAACGGGTACAACGGGTACAACGGGTACATCGGGTACGTCAGGTACGTCGGGTCCGCGGAGCGCGCTGGCGCTGGCCAACTTCTTCATCTTGGGTTCTTCGAAGGACGTCCCCGAATCAATACTCGACGAGCCGGCGCGCGGCATGCTCGATGTCTTTCTCGTTGGCGAGAAACGCCTCTTCGAGCGGCGGCGAGTACGGAACGGGCGTATCGAGCGCGCCGATGACGCGCACCGGCGCGTCGAGCCACTCGAAGCACTGCTCCTGAATCACCGAGGCGAGCGACTCGCCGATGCCGCCCGTGCGCGAGTCCTCGTGCGCGACGAGCACGCGGCCAGTGTGGCGAGCCACGGCGAGCACGGCGTCGAGGTCGAGCGGCGCGAGCGAGCGCAAATCGAGCACCGCGGCCTCGATGCCCGACGCCGCCAGCACGTCGGCGACGCGCAAGCACACGTGCACGTAGGCGCCGTACGAGATGAACGCGACGTCCGCGCCCGCGCGTCTCAACGCGGCGCGGCCGATCGGGAGCGGCGCCGGGGCGGCCGGCTCGAGCGCCTGCCGGATGCGCGGATCGCGATAGAGCGCGATGTGCTCGTAATACAGAACCGGATCGGGATCGGCGACGGCGGCCGCCATCAGCGCGCGCGCGTCATGCGGCGTCGAAGGGACGACGATCTTGAGGCCGGGCGTGCGATAGAACCACGGCTCGGTGTTCTGGGAGTGAAACGGGCCCGCGTGCCGCAGGCCGCCCCACGGCATGCGCACGACCATCGGCACGGAGCCGCCCCATCGATATCGGATCTTCGCGGCGTTGTTGACGAGCTGGTTGAAGCCGGTGGCGACAAAATCGTTGAACTGGATTTCGCCGATCGGGCGAAGTCCGGCGAGCGCCGCGCCCACGCAGCCACCGAGCACCGCGCCCTCGGCGAGCGGCGAATTGAGAATGCGATCGCCGTACTTCTCGAGGAGCGGCCGCAGGAGCAGAAACGCGTTGCCGTACGCCCCGCCCACGTCCTCGCCGAACACGAACGCGCGGGGATCGGCGGCGAGCGCGTCGCCAATGCCCATCATGACGGCCTCGAGAAACGTCGCGCCTTTCTTGTCGAAGGGCGGCGCCGCTTCGACCGCCGGCAGCGCGGTCGCGGCCGGCGTGCTGGCGTCACGATCGAGCACGTCCACACGCGCGCGAGGCGTCGGATCGTTCGCGATGACACGCTCGGTGACCGTCGCGGCGTCTGGCCACGGCGCGGCGATGACCGCCTTCGCCTCGGTTTCCACCATCGCGTCGGCGTCGGCCTGCAGCGTGGCGAGGTCGCCGGGTTTCAAGAGCCCGCGCGCCTCGAGCGTCCTCGCGTAGGTCGCGATCGGATCGCGCGCGCGCCAGAACTCGTAGAGCTCGGCATCGGCGTAGCCCTGCGAGGTGAGCGCCGGATAGTCCCACGACGGCTGCGGGTCCTTGCCGAGATACAGCATGTCGTCGTGGTGCGCGTGTCCGCACATTCGCATCGCCACGAGCTCGATGAGCGCCGGGCCGTGCCCCCCGCGAGCGCGATCGGCGGCCCATGCGAATGCCGCGGCGATCGCCTCAGGGTCGGTGCCGTCGATCGTCACACCCGGAATGCCGTAGCCGGCCGCCTTGTCGGCAAACACGCGAACGGCCGACTGGTCGGCGACCGGCGTCGAGAGCGCGGTCTGATTGTTCTGGAGACAAAAAATCGCCGGCAGGCGGCGCGCGGCGCACATGTTGATCGCCTCGTGCCATTCGCCGAGCGACGATCCGCCCTCGCCGATGAACGACACCGCGACGCGCGGAGCGTTGGTCAGCGAGAACGCGAGCGCCATGCCCGCCACCGTCAGGCTGCTTACCGAGAGTGGGGCCGTCGCCGGCACGATGCCCCACGCGAAGTCGCCGATGTGAAGGTCGCGGCCGTCCATCGGCGGCCCGGCCTTCCCCATCTGTGCGTTGAGCACCATCCGGATCGTGGCCGGATCGTTCCGCATCGCGAGCGCGGCGCCGACATCGCGAATGATCGGACCGATCACGTCGCCCTGCCACGCGCCGTCCTCGCCCCGCCAGCCCGCGCCGCGTCGCAGCCGGATGGCGGCGGCGTAAATCGCCTCTTGGCCGAGCGATCGAAAGCCCTTCCCCTGGAACGGAGTGCTGCCGTAGCGCACTTCCGATCCGGAGAAGAACACCTTGAGACGTGTGTCGACCGCGCGCGTCAGGATCATGCCGCGCAACATCTCGATCCGTTCGTCGTCGGTGAATCCCGCGGCGATCGATTCGCGGACGAGAAAGTCGTCGACGGCGGTCACGAGCGCGTCGATGCTCTGCGCGCGCCTGGTCGACACGCTTACCGCCGGCGTCGCCTCAATCTCGTCGTCGCCCGCCGGCCACGTCACGGCCGATCGCAGCGCACGCGCGATCGGCGCTCGAAGCGCATCGATCGCGCGCGTCGAGTCGGCAGGCTTTTTCGCGGTGCGATCGAAGACCGAGATCACGGTCTCGCTCGCGAGCGGAAACTGCTCGGTGACGAAGGCGAGGAATCGGTCGCGCAAGACCATCGGAGACCTCAGTCGGCGACCGCCGACTCGCCAGGCAGGATCGGACGCGTGCGGGGCAGCAATCCCCGGCGGGCCAAATTGCCGACGTACGCGAGGACGCCCCAGAACGCCAGTAGCTTGATGACGTCGAAGGCTCGCGTCTCGGGTAGCGCTCTCCACAGCAGCCACAAGATCGGCTGGGCGATGGTGACCGCCCAGACCGAGCCGTAGAAATAGCGCCGCTCCGTGCCTTCGCCGCGCGTCGATCGCCTCACGCGCGGCAGCAAGCCAAGCGCGCCGAGCACCCAGCACGTGCCCGCGATCGGCAGATACCACGCGTCGTAGATCGGACGCAGCCGCCAGACTCCGTGAACGATGGCGTCGATGAGACCCGCCGAGTTCAAGAGCGCGTAGCTCACGACCTCGCTCCACGCAAGCGTGTAGCAGATGCGGCGATAGAGCGGGTTCGGCCGATCCTCATTGAAGCGCAGGATGTAGGGCGCCGGTTCGACACCGGGCAGCCGTCCGGCCAGCCCCGCGAGGCCCGTGCCGACCAGGACAGTGAGGAACCACGCGGTCATCCCGCGATTGGGACCGTGGGCGAAGAGGTCGAACGTAATCGGTCCGGGCGCGATGAAAAACACCCAGATCCAAATGGGCCAGTGCGCCAACCGGTAGTTGATTTTGTTTCTGGCTCGAAACGTGCGGTCGCTGGAAAGCTCAACCCGCTCGGCGTGCCCGTAGCGCTGTTCGTAGGACGGCGGAAGAATAGAAACAGACTCCGGCAGTCATTCTATGAGACCGTCACGGTTGTGAACAGCCATGTGAAGCTGCCCGCCGCGACCCACACCTGATACACGCCCGGGCTCACGTCTGAGAAGTTGAAATGTCCGGTAGCGTCCGACGTCGTCGTTCTGATCGTCTGGCCGTTCTGGACGAGCGTCACCGTGGCGCCAACGATCGGCCCGAACGGACTCGAGATCGTGCCCTGGACGCGGCCTTGGGACGAAGGCGGAGTCGGCGCGCCGCTTGCCGCCGTCGTGAACGTCTGATCCTGAGAGGTGGACTGCACGCCGCCGGCGTTTCTCGAGTTGACGCGGAAATGGTACGCCGTGGACGGCGAGAGGCTCGCGAGCGCCACGCTGTGCGACGTCACCAGATTCCCATCAAGCGCGCTGTTGCTGTACCCCGACGGACCGAAGTCGACGCCCGACGTCGCCGGTTGGCTGCTCACCCACGTGATGACCGCTGAGGCCGCGCCAATCGACGTCGCCTGGATCGCCGAGAGCTGCGGCGGCGTGTTCTGCACGGTCACCGTCGCCGGCGAGGACGTCGCCGAGTTTCCTTGGCCGTCGAACGCGACGGCGGTGATGGGATACGACCCGTCAGGCGTGACCGCGGTGTTCCAACTCATCGTACAGGCACCCGAGGTGATCGCCGGGCCAAGGTTCGAGCCAGCCAGGCGAAACTGCAGCGTGGCGGTGTCGGGGCTCGCGGTCGCCGACACGACGAACGTGCCCGATACGAATTGGCCGTTCGTCGGCGCGAGCAGCGAGACCGTCGGGGAAAAGACCGCCGCGCGCCGCGCGGCCGACACCACGGCGACCGACCCCGACGCCAAGCCGAAGCCTAGCGCCAGGGCAACGAGATCGAGGACCCACGTCCGAAGAGTCTGCGGCACGACAGGTGGACCTCAACCACTTTAGCTCCGGCGGCGGGCGACGCGCTATTGTCCGCTCGGCGAGCCCGCCGGAGGGGCGACCGTCACCGTCAGCACCTGCGTCCCGCCCGGAACCGAGGCGATTGCCCGGTACGTGCCTGGCGCGAGGTTGTGAAACTCGAACTTGCCGTTCGAGTCGGTTGCCGTGCGCCCGACTACCCGTTCGCCCTGCATGAGTTGCACCTTGACGCTCGGCACTGGCTTGCCCGACGAGTCGAGCACATAGCCAATGGCGGTTCCTACGAACGTCGCCGGTGGGGTTGGACTCGGTGTTGGACTTGGCGTCGGCGTCGGGCTTGGCGTCGGCGTCGGGCTTGGAGTTGGAGTCGGAGTCGGAGTCGGAGTTGGCGTCGGCGTTGGCGTCAGGCCCTTCGTGGGAACTGGTGCTGGCGTTGGTGTAGGACTCGGCGCCGGCTCGGACCCGAGATCCGGGTTGGTCACCCCAGGCGATCCCGTCGATCCGCCGACGGGCGTCATGAACAGGGCGTCAGCTGACGTCGCGAGCGCCCCCACGCCGTTCTGCGACGTCACACGGAAGTGGTACGCCGTGTTCGGCAATAGCGCGCCGATCGTCACGGAGTGCACCGTCACGAGCTGCCCGTCGAGCTGGCTCGCCGAGTATCCTCCCGGACCGTAGTCCACGCCCGACGACGCGGGCTGATTTGTCGACCAGGTGACGATCGCCGAGGTCGGCGTAAGGGCGGTCGCCTGAACGCCGAAAACACTCACCGGCGTGTTCTCGACGGTCACCGTCAC
>CAYQRM010000121.1:0-4485 GCA_964419785.1 uncultured Solibacteraceae bacterium
ACGTTCGCCGGCGGGAAGGCGTTCACGTAGACGGCGATCTTTCCCTTCAGATCGAGGTCTTTGAAGTCGTCCCAACCCGCCTCGGGGATCGAGAGGCCGTAGCCGACGAACACCAGTTCGGCGTCGAGCGAGCCGCTGAGCTCACCGCGGGCGCTGAGTGAAGCGTCCTGGCCAATCGCGAGCGGCGTCTCGTGACCGTCGCGCACGAGCGTGATCTTCGACGCGTCGGGCACGAGCGAGCGCGCCTCGAGCTTGACGGGCTGCCGGAAGCCGTCGAGGCCCGCCGGCCTCAAGCCGATCGCCTGAAATTGACTCTCGACGTAATTCGCAGCGGTTTCGAAGCCTGGGGTGCCGACATTGCGACCTTCGAGCTTGTCGTCCGCCAGATACTGAATGTGGGCCCACCAGCTCTTGCCTTCGGCCTCGAGGTCCGTGGACTGCGCGGCCATGCACACCGCGCCGGCCACAGCGACACAAATCACCAGGAACTTTCGCTTCATTGAAGGGATTGTATAGGGACGGGGCTTTTTTCCACAGAAAGGGCCGTTTGGGGGACGGAGGTCGGTAGGGCGAATGCCCTCTCGACCTCCGTCCCCCAAAGCGCCCTTTCTGTGGAAAAAAGCCCCGTCCCTATAATTAGCCGTGGACTCCCATCTCCAAGCGGCGATTCAGGAGCGTGTGGCGAGGATACCGATTAGCGCCACGCTCGGTATGCGAGGCGTCGTACTCGAGGACGGCGTCTGCGAGCTGGTCGTCCCGCGCCATCGACAGTACGACGGCGTCTTCGAGTCCTTTCACGGCGGATTGCTCATGACGATCGCCGACTCCGCCGCCTGTTTCGCGATCTTGACACTGACTGGCGCGGATCAGACGCTGACGACGACGGACATGAACATTCGCTTTCTGGCGCCGTGCCTCACGGATGTGCGGGCCCGCGCGCGCGTCATCAAGCGCGGCCGGACGCTGTGCCCGGTGGCCATCGATCTGTTCGACGCGAACGGCACGCTGGTCGCGATCGCGCAAGTCACCTACATGCTGCTCAACGGCATGCCGTCCCGCAAATCGACATGATCGGTTCTTGGAAATCCAGCGCGGGCGCGGCAATCGCACTGGCGCTGCTCGCGCACCAGGCCAGCTCGCAGAGTCCGGCGGTCGCTCCCGCCGCCGTCATTCAGCACGTCGTCGTGATCTTTCAAGAGAACGTCTCGTTCGATCACTACTTCGCGACGTACCCGCGCGCATCCAACCTGCCTGGCGAGCGGCCGTTCACGGCGCAGCCAGGCACGCCGGCCGTGGCGGGGCTGTCCGGCGATCTGCTGACGAAGAATCCCAACTTTACGAATCCGGCCAACGGCGTCGATGCCGTCAATCCGTATCGGCTCGCGCCATCACAAGCGGCGACGGCCGATCAGGATCACAGCTACACGCAGGAGCAGCTCGCCTACGACCACGGCAAGATGGATTTCTTCCCCGGGTCGCTCGGACAGGGCGACACGCCGCCGGGCGGACGCGCGACGCAGTCGCCGAAGTCGCTCAACCTCGCGTACTTCGACGGCAACACCGTGTCGGCGCTCTGGAATTACGCACAGCGGTTCGCGATGAGCGATCACTTCTTTCAAGCGACGTTCGGACCGTCCGTGCTCGGCGCCTTGAATCTGGTCTCTGGCCAGACGAACGGCGTCGCGTCGGTGAAGAACGGCGCGAGCCCGAACGTGCTCATCGATGGCGGGGGAGGATCGTACACGGTGCTCGGCGACGTCGATCCCATCGGCGACATCTGCTCCTCATCGAAGCGCATTCAGGTCACGATGGCGGGCCGCAACGTCGGCGACCTGCTCGACGCGGCCGGCGTCTCGTGGGGCTGGTTCGAGGAGGGCTTCGACCTGACCGTCGTCAACCCCGACGGATCGACCGGCTGCGATCGATCGCACACATCAGCGGTCACCGGCCTGCCGTCGAAGGACTACATCGCGCATCACGAGCCATTTCAGTACTACCCGTCGACGTCGAATCTCAAGCACGTGCGTCCAGCGTCAATCGCGTCGATCGGCAGGAAGGGCGACGCGGCGAATCATCAGTACGATCTGCATGACTTTTTCGCCGCGCTCGACGCGGGCCATTTTCCCGGGGTGTCGTTTCTCAAACCGGCGGCATATCAAAACGGCCACGCCGGATACTCCGATCCGATCGACGAGCAGGCGTTTCTCGTTCGCGTGCTGAACGACTTGCAGCGCCGGCCCGAGTGGAAGAACACCGTCGTCCTGCTTACGTGGGACGATTCCGACGGCTGGTACGACCACCTGATGGGGCCGATCGTCAATTCATCCGTCGGGCCGGTCGACGCGCTCAACGGCGACGGCATCTGCGGCGACGGTACAGCGATCCTTCCGGGCGTGGCGCCCACGACCCGTCACGCGCTCGGACGATGCGGGTTTGGACCGCGGCTGCCGCTGCTCGTGATCTCACCGTGGGCGCGGACGAACGACGTCGATTCCTCGGTCACGAACGTCGCGTCCATCACGCGTTTCATCGAAGACGTGTTCCTCGACGGCCGCCGGATTGGCGGCGGTTCCTTCGACGCGATCTCTGGTACGCTGAACGCGATGCTCGACTTCTCGAGGCCACCAAACCTGACTCCGCTCATCCTGGACGAACGCACGGGACACCCGCCCACGCCGGCGAGTCGTTGAGTCGTCATGACTCACCGTTTGGCGCCGGTCGTCGACATGCGACTTGCGCGCGCGTTCGTCACGAACTACGCTTCGGCGTCGCGGAGGCGGCGTGAGCGATAGTCGATTACTGCATTTCCTGTTCGCGCTCGCTCAAGATCCGATTCGAGCCAGCGAGTTTCGGCGCGATCCAGAGGCGGCCCTCTCCGGCGTGGATCTGTCAGCGGAGCAGCAGGAGGCCCTCCGGAGCCGCGATCCGTCGAAGATTCGTGCCGCGCTGGTCGAGCGCCCGCTGGACCAGGACCTGCTCTTCCTCACATGGCTCGGATCGCTCGCCGACGAGCCGGTCTCGGACCCATGAGTCGCGGCAGTCTGCTCGTCGCCGGCACCGGCATCAAAGTCGTCGGGCACGTGACGCTCGAGACGCGCACTGTGTTCGAGCGCGCGACGACGCTGCTGTATCTTGTCGCGGATCCCGCCACCGGCGCCTGGATCAGAGAGCTCAACCCGCGCGCGGAATCGCTCGAGCCCTACTTCGGCGAAGGCCGAACGCGCTGGGACGCATTTCAGCTCGTCATCAACCGGATTCTCACGGAGGTTCGCGGCGGCGCAAACGTCTGCGCGGCCTTTTACGGGCATCCCGGGGTGTTCGTCTACATGTCGCACGAAGCCATCCGTCGCGCACGCGCCGAGGGATTCGACGCGTCGATGCTGCCGGGCATCTCCGCGGAAGATTGTTTGATCGCGGACCTCGGCGTCGACACGGGCGCCATCGGCTACCAGTGCATCGAAGCGTCGTACTTTCTTATTGGTCGTCGACGTCCGGACACCGCGAGCGCGCTGATCCTGTGGCAGATCGGCGTCATCGGTCAGTTTCACTACGAGTTCACGGGCAACTCCGCGGACGGCCTCGCCGTGCTCACGGAAACGCTGCTCGAGCATTACCCGCGCCAGCATCCAGTCACGGTGTACGAGGCCGCGATTTTTCCCGTGTGCGATCCCTACATCCGCACGGTCGCACTCGAGGACCTGCCGAGCGTGCCGGTCTCGCGCATTTCGACGCTGTACGTGCCTCCAGCGACCGAACCCGTGACCGACGCGGCGATGATGCGGCGGCTCGGCATGGTCGCGCCCGTTGACAATCCCGGATCAAGTCAGTAGGCTGCGTTCACTTTCCGCGGGCCAAAGGAGGCTCCTCATGTCCCTCGAAAAAGCCAAAGCCTTTCTGGACAAGGTGCGCGACGATCCGAAGTTCCGCACCGAGCTCCAGCATTCCGCGAAGACCGCGTGGCAAGGCGTGATCAAGGTCGCGCACAAGCACGGCTACGATTGCACGCTGAGCGACATGCACAACGCGCTACGCGAGCGTCTGGGCGCGCATCACATCGCCGCCGCCAAGAACGACGACGAGGCGAACTGCATTTTTATCGCGCCGAAGTAGCTCGAGGCCCGGCGCTCGGCGTCGCTCGTCGCACATGACGCCACGGAAGGTTTCCCACTACGAACTGCTCCGCAAGCTCGGCCGCGGAGGGATGGGCGAGCTGTACCTCGCCACCGACACCAGCCTCGGCCGCAACGTCGCGCTCAAGTTCCTGTCGCCCACGCTCGCCGGGGACGCTCCTGCGCGAGCGCGATTTGTCGCCGAAGCGCGCGCTGCCGCCGCGATCGACCATCCCTACGTCTGCAAGGTGTACGAGGCTGACGAGGCCGACGGTACGGCCTTCATCGCGATGGAGTACATCGAGGGCGCGAGCCTCGAAGCGCGGCTGTCGCGAGGGCCGCTGCCGGCCGACGAGGCCGTGCGATTGGCTTCAGA
>CAYQRM010000122.1:0-21357 GCA_964419785.1 uncultured Solibacteraceae bacterium
ACGAAACTGTCGAACCCACCTCAAGGCCGCACGCTTCGCTGACGCTCTCTGCAACCCGTTCGTTACCTCCTCCATTTTCCCAAGGAATTTCACGAGATCGCGCTCGATCGCGGTCTGGCATTCCGCTTGCCCTTAAGGTCAATGGCTCCGCTCCGGAGCCGGGGAGGATGGAATGTCCCGTCTGGCGGCGACGACAGCGTTCGCGGCGATGCTCTTGTCCGCGCCTCAACTCGCGCAGGCAGCTCCGGCAGACGAGCCAGGATCAGCGCGCCCGTCGAAGTCTTCCGTGGCGCTCGGGTCGCTGTACGCGACGACGATCGTCCTGCAGGGCCTGGACGTCCATTCAACGCTCTCGGCCATCAACCAGGGCGGCGTGGAAGCCAACCCCATGATTTCGCCGGTGACGTCGCATCCGGTCGCGTTCGTGGCGATGAAGTCCGCGGTGACCGCGACGGCGCTGATCGCGTCGCATCGCATCGCCGGCCACAACAAGATCGCGGCCATCGCGCTGCTCGCCGGGATCAACTCCGCGTACGCGCTCGCCGTCGCGCACAACTACCACGTGGCGAGCGGCCGCTGACGGTTTCGGAAGAGGATGCCATGAACAAGCGCCCGCTTCCGGAAACGGCTGCGCCCACCGAGGCCGATCGCCGGCGATCGCCCCGCATCGAGATCCTGGGACGCGTCCAGGGACACCTGACGTCGCTCGACACGCCCGTCGGCGTGCTCGATATCAGCCTTGGCGGCATGGCCCTCGAGACGTCATTCGCGTTCGAAGTGGGGTCGCGCCACGAGTTCCGGCTGGCGCTGGGCGATGGCTCCTACGTGCTCTTGCGCGGTGAGATTCGACATTGCCGTCGCGTCGCGCCGGCCGACCGCGACGAACACTTCATTACCGGCGTCCAGTTCGTCGAAGAACCGCCATCGGCGGGAGACACGACGGTCGCCGGCATCATCGACGAAATCGACTAGTCCGGGCTTCCGCAGTCTTCGCTAGCGCGTGAGGATGTCGGAGGGCGCGGGCTCGATCCCCGACGCTGACGACACGACCGCGTGCATGAGCTCGGGCAGCCGCTCGAGATCCGGCGAGTAGGCGAGCGTGAAGACCGGCACGTCATGCGCGAGCGTGAGATAGTCGCCCGTGAACGATCGCGTCGCCTCGACCTTGACGTCGAAGCAGTGCGCGTAGGGCAGCAGCTGCGAGAACGCGCGCGCGGGCGGGATGCGCGAGATCGCGGCCGGCCGATCCCGGCCGGTTCGCTGGTGCAACAGATAAATCGCGACGATGGGGATCAGCTCCTGGTCGCCGCCGTGGCGCAGCGGCGCCGCCGGACCGGCCAGGTGCACCTGCGAGAGCGGGGGAAGCACCGGCGTGAAGGGCAGTCGGAGCATCCTCGCCCGTCCCTGATCGAGCCGCCACACGACCTGGTCGTCCGCCAGTTGCCGCCAGCCAATCTGACCGAACGCGTAGGCGGTCGTCGACTTGCCCGAGCCTGCGGGTCCGCAAAAGAGCACCGCGCCGTCAGGCGTCATCGCGGCGCCGGCATGGACCGCCTGCCAGCCCTGCGCCTGAAGCACGATCGAGCGCAGCATCCTCTCGAACTCGGCCTCGACATCATCGAGCGACACACCGGACGCCGGCCAGACCTGCACGCGGGGTGACCGATCGGTGAACCCGAGCACGCCGGTCTCGAACCAGTCGAGCCAGCGGCGCTCACGGCCGATGTACGAGCGCCCGCACACGCGGCCCTCAATGTCGGTCCAGACCGACCCTTCTCGTGCGTGCCGGAAATCGGGGCGTCCCGAGGCCAGCTCCAGTGTCAGCGTCGCCATCTTCGTGTGGGAGGTTTCGTCTCGGGTTGCGAGGCGGCGAGCAGGGCTCGCTATGTCGCCGTTCATGGCTCGAGGAGCCCTTCGCGTTCGAGCTGGCCAAGCAGACGCGACAATTCACGTCCGAGCGCCATCTCGTCCACGGAGAACTCCCGGGCGAGTCGCGACACGATTTGCGAGGGTGTCTGCGACGAGCGGAGCAACTCCCACACGCGTGCGGCAGTGTTGTTCAGCTCGAAGATCCTGCTGGTCTTGAGATCAACCAGGACGCCCGTGCGTCCCATGCGTCGCGCGATGACGTCCGCGCGAGGGCGTCTCGGCGTGTCCGGGGAGGTGACATGCGCCATCATGTTTTCGGTCCAGTGTGAAGATCGCGATCAGATTAGGAAGCATGTCGAGTTCTGTCAAACGCTCGTGTCACGCGCGCTGACAGCGGGTCGCAGAATTGATACAGCGTGCGGAAGTGGCTTAGAGCGCGGCGAACAGGAGGTAGGTCACGCCGCTCGCGACGAGGCCGAGAAAGTGCGGCGCAGCCCAGCCGTAGCCGGCGCCGCCGGTGCTGAGGGTCGTGACAGCGAGGGTGGTGATGCCCATCAGCATGGCCGCGAGCGCGCCCCAACGGCCGCCGCGCGGCAGATAGAGGCCACCGAGGATCGGCGCGAAGAGCGAGACGACGAGCACGGAGTAGAACCCGGTGAGCGCGTCGAGCACGGCGGGATAGACGAACGTGAGGCCGAAGCCGACGAGGCCGCCGACCAGGGCCGACCAGCGCGCAACGGAGACGAGATCGGCATCGGAAGCCGACGGTCGCACGAAGCCGCGATAGAGGTCCTGCGACGCCGACGTCGACAGCATGAAGAGCACCGCATCTGCGGCGCTGAGCTCGGCAGAGAAGACGGCTGCGAGCGCGAGGCCGCCGACGATGATGGGCACGTTCTTCAAGACCGTCAGCGCGATGTCGGCGTCGGCCAGGCCAGGATGCAGCGCGCGCGCCGAGAGCCCCAGCGCGACGGGAACGAACGCAAACGCCATCAAGGCGAGCCCGTTCAGGGCGACGCCGCGTGTCAGCGAGCGCTCGTCGCGCGCCGCGAACGCTTTCTGCAGCAAGCCCGGCGACAGAAAGAACGCTGGCCCGAGCAGGAACAGGCGGGGCCAGCCGGCCGTCGCGATGCTGCCGCGCCAGAACGTGACGCCCGGCGGATTGAACGCCATCACCGTGTCCCAGCCACCGGCCGCAGCGATGACGAGCGGCGTCGCGAGCGCAAATCCCGCAAGTTTGACGAACAGCTGCACGCTGTTGACGCGCGCGGCGCTGGTGATTCCCCCCGCCGCGAAATACGCCGTCATCACGGTCGCGCCAATCAGGCAGCCCACGCCGTGTGAGACGCCGCCGGCGATGTTGAGCACCGCAGCGACGCCGTCGAGCTGCGCGCACAGCACGAGCAGGCTGCCGAGCCAGATGATGAGCGCCGCCAGGCCGCGCACCGTGTGTCCGAAGTGATGCTCGAGAAAATCGCCAACGGTGAGGAGCTTGAGTCGCGTCGCCTCCCGCCAGATCTTCGGTCCGACCCAGAAGGCGAGCACGAGCGAGCCGATGCCCGCGCTTCCGTTCCACCACCACGCGGAGATGCCCTGGTGGTAGGCGAGCGCCGTCGCGCCGACCGTCGACCCGGCGCCGATATTCGGCGCGAGGAACGTGGCAAACAGCAGCCCCACGCCGAGCGATCGATTCCCGACGAAAAAGTCGACGCTGCGGCTGACGCGCCTGCCGATCCACAGCCCGATGAGGATCAGCGCGATCGCATAGGCGATGAGAACGGCAAGCAGTGGCGTCACGAAGCCGTCGGCGTCACTTCAAGTCTCGGTGGACCGATTATAGTGTGGTGATGCGCCGCATCCTCATCACGAATGACGACGGGTATTTTTCGCCAGGCGTGCAGGCGCTGGCCGCCGCGTTTGCCCCGCTCGGCGAAGTTACCCTCGTCGCGCCGCTTATCGAAGCGAGCGCCGTAGGCCACGCGCTCACGCTGCGACGCCCGCTTCGCCTCGAGCGCGTGAGCGACGGCGTGTACTCGGTGGACGGGACGCCGACCGACTGCGTCAACATCGCCGTCGACGAGGTGCTCGAGGCGCCGCCCGATCTCGTCGTCTCCGGCATCAACAAAGGATTGAACGTCGGCGACGACGTCACGTATTCGGGAACGGTCGCCGGCGCGCTCGAGGGCGCGCTGTTGGGCTATCAGGCGATTGCCGTGTCGTTGGAGTTCACGAGAGGGGAGTGGAACTTCGGACCGGCCGCCGCAATCGCGGCCTCGCTTGGCGCGGCGCTCCTCGAACGACCGCTCCCGACGCGGACGTTTCTCAACATCAACGTCCCGCAGGGTCAGCCGAAAGGCGTGCGCGTCACCGTGCAAGCGAAGCGCAACCACATCACGAAGGTCGATCGCCGCATCGACCCGCGCCGGCGCCCGTATTTCTGGATCGAAGAAGCGCAAGATGACTGGGAGCCGCACGATCGCTCGGATCGGCAAGCGATCAGCGATGGGTACATCTCGGTGACGCCGCTTCAGCCCGACCTCACTCATCACGACGCGCTCGGCCTCGTCGAGACGCTCGCGCAAGCGGTGGCGGGCGTAAAATAGGGCGCATGGCGGCGCCGGCGCGGGCGCGCAAATGATTTTGCGCGCTTTTGTTCGGTTCCTGTAGACTTGATGGGTTGTCGGGGCGTGGCTCAGCCTGGTAGAGCACTCGGTTCGGGACCGAGGAGTCGCTGGTTCAAATCCAGTCGCCCCGACCACTTCTCAAAATCCTGCGCGGCGTCCGTCGCGCGGCGTCACCAGGTTCACTCTGGCGCCTGGCTTACAAGCCGCTCCAGTTCGCTCTGAATGAAAACTGGATCGTCGCTCTGAGTGAATACTGGATCGCCTTCGAGATGGGCCCTGGCCTTGTCCAACGCGGCAAGTGCCGCCACCTTCAGGTCCGCGGTGTCAATCTGTTTGCCCTCGATGGTCTCGCGCAGCCGGCGATAGGCGTACTCAATCGCGTTTCGCGCAGTTCCTTCGGCCATGGGGTGGGCTGCCGTCCCTTGGATAGTTGGGAGCTCCCTAACGAGGGTGTTGGAAGGATGCCCAAGGTAAGCGTATCTGTCTATGGGCCCTTGGGCTTACGACACGCGCGCGCACAAGACGGCGCAGAGTTATCTGTGGGAAACTCGGACGCTGGCGTCCTGAACCTCACGTGCCTCTAGAAACCGTTTTCCTCGACGCCGGCGGCGTGCTGATCTTTCCCAACTGGACGCGCATCGCCGGGGCGCTGGCGCAACACGACGTCATCGTCGAGCCAGCGGCGCTCGCGGCCGCGGAGCCCCACGCGAAGAAACAGATCGACACGGGCGAGATCATCCGCGCGACCAACGACACGACGCGCGGCTGGGCGTACTTCAATCTCGTTCTGACGTGTGCCGGGGTGCCGCTGTCGGATGCGACCGCGAGCGCGCTGGCCGAACTGCACGCGTACCACGAGGTCCACAATCTCTGGGAATCCGTGCCGGCGGAGGTGCCGGGCGCGCTGGCGGCTCTTCGCGCGCGCGGTCTTCAACTCGTCGTCGTGTCGAACGCCAACGGGACGCTGCATCGCGCGTTCGATCGTGTCGGCCTCGCGCCGCTCGTCGACGTCATCCTCGACTCGTTCGTCGAAGGGATTGAGAAGCCGGACCCGCGGTATTTTCAGATTGCGCTCGATCGATCCGGCGCGTCCGCGGCCACCACGATCCACGTCGGCGACATCTACCATGTCGACGTCGTCGGTGCCCGCGCGGCGGGAATTCGGCCCGTGCTCGTCGATTCCGCAAATCTTTACGCGGACGCTGACTGCCCGCGAATCGGCCGACTCGCGGAGCTCGCCGGACGACTCGATCGCCTGGATTAGCCGACCACTATTTCGATCGCTTCGACACGTCGGGATGCGCGCCGGTCACCGGTGTTCGCGCGGGCGGATCGCTTGCGGGAAATGACTCCAGTTCAGCCTCGTCGACGATGTCAGGTCCTGGAGGACTCGGCCGGGGATCGAGCAGCACGTCGCGATATTCCGGATGTTGCTCGAGGTACGCCTTGACGAAAGGACACACGACGACGACGCGCCGGCCGGACGAGCGGGCATATTCGAGCGCCGCCTTCGCCAGCTGACCGGCGAGCCCGTGGCGTTGCAGCACCTGGGGCACTTCGGTGTGCACGAGGACGAGCGTGCCGTCTGTCCGGTCTCGATACACAAGCGACGCCACTTCGTCGCCGACCCTTGCCTCGAATCGATGTTTCGCCTCGTTGCGTTCGACCGTCACAGGTGTCGCCATACGGTCATTGTCCGATAATACGAGGCCGGTAGTTGAAGCGCGTCGCCCGGTCGAGTACGCTCGGGCGGATCGGCCGCGTTCGACGGCCCAGCCGGCGGAGACGCCGAGGAGAGCTTCATATGAAGGCATCGCAACGCGTCAGCATCGTCATCGCGGTTTTGACGCTCGTGGTGGGCGCCAGCGCCCTTCGTCTGGCCGCCCAGGGATGGGCCGCGAGCGTTCCCACGCAGCCGGCATGGATCGACGGGCTGTTCTACCGGCCGCTCACCGTGTTCAGTCGCGGCGGACGCGTGACGGCCGCGACCGGCGTGCCCTCCGAGCCGCAGGTCTTCTACATGGGATCGGCCGGCGGCGTGTTCAAGACCACCGACGCGGGCGCAGTGTGGCAGCCGGTGACGGACGGCCAGATCGGCGTCGGCTCGATCGGCGCCATCGATGTCTCCGAATCCAATCCGAGCATCATCTACGTCGGCACCGGCTCGGCGTGCCCGCGCGGCAACGTCTCGCTCGGCGACGGTGTGTACAAATCCACCGACGCGGGCAAAACGTGGCAGCACATCGGGCTGCCGAAGGCCGGGCTCATCGGACGGATTCGCATCCATCCGCAGAATCCCGACATCGCGTACGTCGCGGTGCTCGGCAACATCTTTGGCCCGAACAAAGAGCGCGGTGTGTTCCGCACGAAGGACGGCGGCAAGACGTGGGATCCCGTCCTCACGGTGAGCGATCGCACGGGCGCGATCGATCTCTCGATGGACGTCAAGAATCCCAACGTGATCTTCGCGAGCATGTGGACGACCCAGCGCCAGCCGTGGTCGATCGATTCGGGAAGCACGGAAGGCGGCCTGTTCAAGACGACCGACGGCGGCGATCACTGGCAGAAGCTGACAAACGGACTGCCGACGCACGTGATGGTGGGCCGCATCGCGGTCTCGGTCTCGCGCGCCGATTCCAAGCGCGTCTACGCGCAGGTCGAAGCCGCCGAGGATCAAGGCGGCGTCTTCCGATCCGACGACGGCGGCGACTCGTGGACGCGAGTGAACTCACAGCGCATCCTCCAGCAGCGCGCGTTCTACTACACCCACATCTTCGCGGATCCTGTCGACGTCGACACCGTGTACTCGCTCAACACGTCGGCCTACAAGTCGACCGACGGCGGCAAGACGTTCGGTGCGTCGGGCATCAACCTGCACGGTGACAACCACGACCTCTGGATCAACCCGACGAACAACAAGACGATGATCGAGGCCAACGACGGCGGCGTCGGGGTCATGCTCAACGGCGGCGCGTGGTCCACGCAGAACAACCAGATGACGCAGGAGCTCTACCGCATCGACGTCGACACGCGGTGGCCGTACTGGGTGTATGCCGCGCAGCAGGACAACACGTCGATAGCGGTGCCGAGCAACAACGTCGGCGAGCCGTTCGTCGCCGGCGGCGGCGAGAGCGGCTATCTCGCGGTCGATCCCCGCAACGCGAACATCATCTACGCGGGCAACTACGGCGGCACGCTGCAGCGCCAGGATCGCTACAGTGGCGCGAGCGAGAACGCACGCGTCTACGCGGACTCCGAGACCGGGCAGCGCGCGCTGGACATGAAGTACCGGTTCCAGTGGAACTCGCCGATCAAGCTTTCCCCAAGCAATCCCGACATCGTCTACACGACGTCGCAGTACGTGCACCGATCGAAGGATGGCGGCCTGACGTGGGAGAAGATCAGCCCCGATCTCACGCGCAACGACAAGAAGAAGCAGGATTTCTCGGGCGGCGAGGGCATCACGCGCGACAGCACCGGCGTCGAGGTCTACTCGACGATCTTTGCGTTCGAGGAGTCACCGGCGACGCCCGGCCTGCTCTGGGCCGGAAGTGATGACGGGCTGGTGCACATCTCGCGCGACAACGGCAAGAACTGGCAGGACATCACCCCGCCCGGTCTGCCGGAGTTCAGCACCGTGAACGTGATCGATCTGACGCCGAAGAGCCCCGGCCGCGCGATAGTCACGGCCTATCGCTACATGCTGAACGACCTGACGCCGTTCGCCTATCTCACGAACGACTACGGCAAGACGTGGAAACGAATCGCCGACGGCAAGAACGGCATCCCGCCCGATCACTTCCTTCGCGTCGTCAGACAGGATCCCGATCAGCCGACGCTGCTGTTCGGCGGCACGGAGTACGGGATGTACATCTCGTACGACGAAGGCGCGAGCTGGCAGCGTTTCCAGCTGAATCTGCCGGCCGTGCCGATCATGGATCTCAAGATCTACAGAAAGAACCTCATCGTCGCGACCGAAGGGCGCGGGTTCTGGATCATGGATCACCTGCCGATCGTGGAGGCGCTCAAGCCGACGAGCGATCCGGGCGCGGCGTTCCTCTTCAAGCCGGCTGACGGATATCGCGGTGGCGGCGGACGCGGCGGTGGCGGAGGCGGAGGCGCGCTGCCGACGTTCTGGTACTGGCTGCGCGATGAGCCGACGTCACCCGTGCAGGTGCAGGTGATGGACGCGGCAGGCACTGTCGTCTACAACGCGAGCGCGCAGCCCGGCACTGGGAAAGCGCCCGAGCGGCCGGCAGCGTTTGCCGCGCCTGAAGCGCCCACGGGCGGGCGCGGCGGTGGGCGAGGCGCCGGTGGCGGCGGCGCGCCGGCCGTCGATCCGCAAGGCGGAGGCGGTGGACGCGGACGCGGCGGATTCGGCGGCGGCCTCGGTCCGCAAGTGGGCGCGCACAAGGGCCTCAACTCGGCGACGTGGAACGCCCAACTGCCGTCGCCGTTCACGGTGCCCGCGCGCATCGTGATGTGGGGCGGCGGCGCTGGTCCGATGCCCGCGGCGCCCGGCAACTACACCGTCAAAGTCAGCATGGGCAGCTGGTCGCAGACGCAGACGTTCCGTCTGAACGCCGATCCGCGCTTCACGCCCACGATGACCGACGCCGAAGGGCAGGCGCAGCTGAAGATGGCACAGGAAGTCGGCGGCTGGGCGAAGCAACTCTATGATCGGCTCGCGCAGATTCGCGACGCCAAGCAACAGGCCGCGCAGATTGCCGAGAAGACGCCGGCGCTCGCCGAGGCGGCGAAGACGTTCAAGGCCAACGCCGAGAAGGTCGAAGGCGACATGACGCAGCTTCAAGGCGAGGCGAACCAGGACGCGCTCAACTTCCCGGGCCGCATGGACAACCAGGTCGTCGTGCTCTACGGCAACATCATCGGCGCCGAGCGAAAGCTTCCGAGCGCGGTGACTGAGCGTTACGCCGATCTCAAGCCGCAGTTCGAGCACCTGATGCAGCGCGCCGCGGGAGTGACGACGACCGAGGTCGCGACATTTAACGCCGCCGCTACGCGCGCGGGCGTGGCGGGGATCACAATTAAGTAAATAACGCCGGGAGTCTTTTCCTCGCGCCTTAACTGGAAAAGACTCCCGGCGTTTTATTTTTCAATTTCCCGCCGCTCAGTTCGCTTCGTGAACAGCACGACGAGGATGATGATCACGGCGGGCACGAGCGCAGACCACCAGCCCGAGATGCCGACGCCAGGCAGCCAGCGCGGCCCTGCGTAGCCGACGAGCGCGAGCAGGCTCGCGGCCCACGCGACACTCGAGATCGAATCGAGCACGCTGAACTTCACGGGAGGCACGTCCGCGTACGCGCAGGCCGCGGCGATGGCAATCCGCAGGCCCGGCGAAAATCGCAGCATGAGGACCGTCAGCGTCTCGTGGCGACGAACGCGCTCGACGAGGATGTGCCCGCGGCGCGCGATATTCGGGAAGCGCTCGACCCAGCGGTGCAGCCGGCCGCGGAGCGCGTAAAAGTAGAACTGGTCGCCAATCGCCGCACCGATGGCACCAGCGACGAGCACGCCGAACGGGTTGAGCCGGCCCTGGCTGACGAGCATCGAGGCGCCGACGAAGACAACCTCCCCTTCGAGACTCGCGGCGACCATGACGAGCAAGTAGGCGATCGGCCCGCCGGCGTCCGACAGATCCATTACCCTCGCGCGGTGACTGCCTCAGCGCCAGCCGCCTGGCGCGTCGCGACCTGGCTCACGACGGTGGCGACGCGCTCGACTTCGGCGGGCGTCAACGATTCATACACCGGAATTTGCAGCGCCTGCTCGGTCTGCTCCGCGCCCGGCGCGTCGGTGGCAAACGCCTTGAAGAGCTCGAGCGTCGTGCACACGTCGACGTGCAGCGTTTCGAGATCGACGCCGTGCTTGAGACAGTCGAGGACCACGGCGTCACGGCCCGGCATGTAGGCGCAGTACTGATAGAACGCGTGCGTGCGATCGGCCGGCACGTTCGGGAGCCGGACGCCGGGCACGCGCGCGAGCGCCGCTGTGATGCGGGCGGCGTGCGCCTGCGTGTCGGCCGTCCACTTGTCGAGCTGCTTGAGCGCGCGCAGTCCCATCACGGCCTGAACGTTGCTGTATCTCACCGTGTAGTCAGGCGGCAGCGGATCGAGCGGCCGGATCTTCTCCCACAGATACACGTCCGGGTTGGTGCCGAGGTAACTCGACGCCCAGAGGATCGGAAACAGCGTCCAGGTGAAGACGCCCGGCCGGATCGAAATGCGCTGCACGCGGCCCTGGAAGAGCCGCTTCTTGACCATCTCGACCGTCGGCGGCGGCTCGGCCGCGACAAGCGTCGCGACGCGATCGGCAAGGCCCGCATCGCGCACGACCGCCATCCCGCCGCCGTACGTGTTGAGCGGCTTCAATGTCTGAAAGCTGAAGAGCGCGGCGTCGCCGAGCGTGCCGACGGATCGATTGCGATAGCGCGCGCCGAGCGCATGCGCGCAATCCTCGATGACGGCCAGCTTGTGCGTCCGGGCGAGCTCGAGGATGCCGTCCATGTCGCACGGCAGGCCCCAGAGGTGCGTCGGCACGACCGCGACGGTCTTCGGCGTGATGGCGCGCGCGACGGTCGCCGGGGACAGATTGAACGTTGCCGGATCGACGTCGGCGAAGACGGGCGTCAGCCCCGCGACGCGCGCGATCTCCGGCACGACCCAGAAGGTGAGCGCGGGCAGGATGATCTCGCTGCCCGCGGGAAACTGCATGGCCTTGAGAATGTAGTACAGCGCCATGCGGCCGTACGACGTCGAGACGGCCCGCACGTCGCCGAGCCGCTGCTCGAACGCACGCTCGAACTCCGCGATCTGCGGGCCTTCGATCAACTCACCGCGCGCTTCGACTTCCGCAATCAGCTCCTGCGTCATCGGCAGGACGCGCGCGCCGTACCGGGAAATGGCGGTCAGCATGAAACCAGACGAGAGATCTCCGCATTCTCGCGCCGCGCGTGCAGGCGCGTCACGCGCGCGTCCAGGTGCCCGACGAACTCGCGCACCTGCGGCGCCGTGATGCGCAGGTAATTCGTGACGTACGACGGCCGCATGTAGAACCGCGTGTACGCCGCGCCCAACAAGTACTTTAGCTGGTCCTGCGTCAGATTGGGATGATTGAACGTCGGCGTAAAGCCGTCGTAACGCTCCCAGTCACGCTCGGTCAGCAGTGGCTCCATCCGCTTGAAGAGCGGCGTGCCGGGATACGGCGTGAGGATCTTGAACTGCGCGACGGTCGACCCCAGCTCGGCGGCGTATTCGATCGACGCCGTGATCGACTCGCGCGTGTCCTCGAGGAACCCGAAGACGTAGAACGCAGCCGTCACGATGCCGAGCTGCCGGCACTTGGTGATCATCGCGCGCTGATGCGCTTCGGGGATCGGCCGGCGTCCGACTTTCTTGAGGATCTGTGGCGACACGGCCTCCACGCCGAAGCTCATGGCACGCAGTCCGGCCTTGTGCATGATCGCCAAGAGGTCGGCGTCCAGCCGATCGAGGCGCGTCTCGCACTCGAACGTCAGATCGAGCCCGCGGCTCTCGATGCCATCGCAGAGCGCGAGCACGCGATCGCGATCCTGCGTGAAGAGCGGGTCGCGGAACACGACGTACGGCCGAAACTCCGTCTCGCAGAGATACTGCAGCTCGTCGAGGATGTTGCCGACCGACCGCGCGCGATACGTCGTCAGGATGCGGTGCGGGCAGTAGGTGCAGAACTCGGGGCAGCTGCGGCTGGCGAGGAGCGCGAACGATCCGCCGGTCGGCCGCGCGGCGAGCGGCAGGCGGAAGCGACGCCGCTCGTCGGCCATCAGGTCCCAGCGGGGGAAGGGCAGTGAGTCGAGATCGTTCACCGCAGGACTGTCGACGAGGCCTTCGAGTGTCTCGCCCTGGAAGAGGCGGATCAGCGCCGTCTCGGGCTCGCCGGAGATCACGAAATCCGCAGACGCCCGGAAGAGCTCTGGAATCTTGGAGGCGGCCAGTCCGACGAAGCCCACGCGCGTGCCGCGCGCCCGCATCGCCTGCGCCCACTCGGTTTCGCGCCGGTAGTCGACAAGCGACGAAAGCACGATCGCGACGTCTGCCGGCACGAGCTCCCCGCGCGACATCGTCACGTCATGACCCGCGCGGGTGGCGAGCGCCGCCGCATACGCAAGCTGCACGCTGGGCAAGTCGTGCAGGCGTCGCTTCAGGGCGCAAATCACCGCCGTCACGCGACTGAACGGACGTAAGCGTGAGCCATAGCCGCCTGCAACGGTGTCTTTACTGACGAACCCGTCCGCGGCCTTCAAATCAGCCAAAACGATACGCATGAGGTCCCCTCGGGGCCGAACGATTGAAATCTGCTGGCGCGGTGGATCGACGATCCGCGCCGCCCGAACCGCACCGTGAAGTCGCGGCGGCGTGGATCAGGACCGGCCGGGAGGAGCGCGCGAGCCCGAACGGCTGAACCGACAGTCCAGGACGGCCGCGACGACTTCGAACTGACGAAGGGACGGAGCGGACGGCGGCGCCAGAGCGACATCGCCGCGATCGTCGATGGTATCCGCCCCGCCAAGCGGAATATCGGCCGCCTCGGTGACGGGCCGGGTGACCCCTCGGTTGCTGACGCCGGGGAGGAGCGGCGACGAATGATGCGGCTTGACCCGCTTCAAGCGTCCATCCTTGGTCTGGCGCCAGATGTGGATACCGGCCGATGTATCGGACGCCACGATTTCTGGATGGCCGTCGCCATCCAAATCGAACGCGCCGACCTTCAGAATCGGATGGGAAATCCGCAGCTGCCGAAGCGTTTGGGTTGAGGAGAGCCAGACCTGCAGCGTCGACTGCGACAGGGTCGAGAAGCTGAGGACGTCCCGGTGCCCGTCGCGGTCAATATCCGTGTAGACGGTCTCTGCCCGCGCGATACCGGGCCGCGCCACGAGAATTACCGTCAGTACGGCCAGGCTAAGCGGGCGCGCGAGGCCGGAGCGACGCAGCATGTCAGGGGAGCAGTATACCCGTTACACGGCCGGAATGAGCCTCTTGACCTCTGCGATTCCGGGTGCCTTGAACGGTTTGGAATGAGTCGGATAGGCTGCACGAACGAAAATGATGGCGTACTCGCTCTTCATCGACGGCAAATTCGCCAAATCGTCGGGGTCCGACACTATTGAAATCCTCGACCCCGCAACGTGCCGCGTTGTCGGTACCGCGCCCGACGCGACCTCGGAAGATGTCGATCGCGCCGTGCGCGCCGCGCGCGCCGCGTTCGACGGCCCGTGGCGCCGGACGTCCGCGCAGGACCGAGGTCGCATTCTGATGCGCCTTTCGGCCGCGTTGCGCGATCGGGCAGACGAGCTCGCCGCGCTCGAGACGCTCACCTGCGGCAAGCCCATCGTCGAAGCGGAGAGCGATATCGCCGACGCGGCCACGTGCTTCGAGTATTACGCCGGACTCGCGACCAAGATCCACGGCGACGTGGTGCCCGTGCCCGACGAAGCGCTGGTGCTGGCGCTGCGCGAGCCGGTCGGCGTCGTCGCGCAAATCATCCCGTGGAACTATCCGATTCTGATGGCCGCGTGGAAGCTGGCGCCGGCGCTGTGCGCCGGGTGCACGATCGTGCTCAAGCCCGCGGAGGAAACACCGGCGACGATGCTTGCGTTCGCCGAAAGCTTCGAGGCCGCCGAGCTGCCGCCGGGCGTCGTCAACATCGTCACCGGACGCGGCGAGCGCGCGGGCGCGGCGCTCGTGGCGCACCCCGACGTCGACAAAGTGGCATTCACGGGCAGCGTCGAGGTGGGCCGTCAGGTCGCGGCCTCCGCGGCGACGACGCTCAAGCGCGTCACGCTCGAGCTCGGCGGCAAGTCGCCGACGATCATCTTCGCGGACGCGGACTTCGAAGCGTCGCTCAAGGGTGCGCTCTTCGGCGTGTTCCTCAATCAGGGCGAGATGTGTTCGGCCGGAAGTCGGATCCTCGTTGAACGTTCGGTCTATCCGCGCGTGCTCGACGCGATGGTCGAGCAGGCGCGCGGCATCACCCTCGGTCCGGGATCGGATCGCGACACGCGGATGGGGCCGCTCGTGAGCCGCCAGCAGTTCGATCGTGTGCGTCAGTATCAGGACATCGGCAAGCGTGAAGCGCGCCTTGCGCTCGGCGGCGGCCGCGCGACCGGCGGGCGGCTCGACGCCGGGCTCTTCGTCGAGCCGACGATCTTCGCCGACGTCGACAACCACGCGCGGATCGCGCGCGAAGAAATCTTCGGTCCCGTCGCCTGCCTCATGCCCTTCGACGATGAAGAGGACGCGCTGCGAATGGCGAACGACTCGCCGTTCGGGCTCGCTGCCGCGGTGTGGACGCGCGATGTGTTCCGTGCGTTCAGGCTCGCGAAGGGCTTGCGGTGCGGCGTGGTGTGGATCAATCACTCGCAGCCGGCGCCCGTCGAGGCGCCGTGGGGCGGCGTCAAGCAGAGCGGCATCGGACGCGAGCTCGGCAAGTGGGGGCTCGACGCGTATCTCGAGACCAAGCAGGTCTACGTCAACCTCGATGAGGCGCCGATCGATTGGCCCTAGCGCGTTTCCCCGCCGATCTGACGCTCGCGATTATACTGATGCGATGCTCACGGCCCGGCGGTACGTGGTGAGCGGGCGAGTGCAGGGCGTGGGCTTCCGGTACTTCGTTCTGGAAGCGGCGGAGAGCGAAGGGCTCTCGGGATGGGTCAAGAACCTGCCCGACGGGCGCGTCGAGGTGCTGGCCGAGGGCGAGCACGAGGCTGTCGAGCGCTTCGCGGGTCATGTTCACCGCGGGCCGCCGCATGCGCGCGTGGCGGACGTCGAGTCGAGCGAGGAAGTGCCGTCGGGACGATTCACTGGATTTCGCATCGCGTGACGAATCGTGGCGCTGAGTGAGGCACAGATGGAAGCACTGAAGCAACGCATCCGGCACGTGCCGGATTTTCCGAAGCCGGGCATTCTGTTCTACGACGTCACGACGTTGATGAAGGACCCGCACGGCTTTCGCCTGGCCGTCGACGCGATGGCCGATCCGCATCGTGACGCCAAGCTCGACGTCATCGTCGGCATCGAAAGCCGCGGATTTATTTTCGGATCGGCGATCGCCGATCGCCTCAAGACCGGCTTCGTGCCCGTGCGCAAGCTCGGCAAGCTGCCGTCAAAGACGCGCCGCGCGACCTACGCGCTCGAGTACGGCACCGACTCGCTCGAGATTCACGAAGACGCGGTGCTGCGCGGCCAGCGCGTGCTCATCGTCGACGACCTGCTGGCGACGGGCGGCACGGCGGCGGCGACGGTGGGACTGGTGCGCGGCTTGGGCGCGGACGTCACCGGCGTGCAGTTTCTAATCGAGCTCGTGGCCCTGAACGGCCGCGAGAAGTTGAAGGGCGAGCACGTCAACGCCGTGCTCGCGTATTAGGTCGATTCGCGCCCGTAGCTCAGACTGGATAGAGCACCGCCCTCCTAAGGCGGGGGCCGCCCGTTCGAATCGGGCCGGGCGCACCAGAACAGAGACCCGCGAGGGCGAGGAACAGAGCACATGAAAGCCAAGGAACGCCACCACCTGAAGCAAAACGAATTTGTCACGACGACGGCGCAGGTCGTCGACACCGTGCGCGCCAATCGCGACCAGTTCCTGATTGGCGCGATCGTCGTCGTGCTGGTCGTCGGCATCGGCGGCGGCTGGTGGTACTGGCACAAACGCACAAACGACGAGGCGAGCTCGATGTTTGCCATCGGCATGTCGATCGCGCAGGCGCCCATCGCGCCGCCGCCGACGGTGCCGGGCGCGACGCAGACACCCGGCACGTACCCGTCGGACCAGGCCAGGCAGCAGGCGGCGCTCCAGGCGTTTCAGCAGGTCGCGTCGCTCTATCCGTCCACGGCGGCGGGGCTGGCCGCAAAGTACCAAGCGGGCGTCGCGCTGATGTCCCTCGCGCGCTTCCCGGAAGCGGAGCAGTCATTCAGCGCCGTGGCCGATCAAGCGGGCACGTCGCTCTACGGATCGATGGCGCGGCTGGGCCGCGCCGAGGCCCTTCAGAACGAGGGCAAGTACGACGACGCGATCAAAGTGCTCACCGACCTCGCCGCTGAGCGCGACAGCGCGCTGCCGATCGACGGCGTGTTGATGCAGCTCGCGCAGACCTATGTGAAGGCCGGCAAACCACAAGACGCTCGCGCCGCATTCAAGCGCGTCGTCGACGAGTTTCCGGACTCGCCCTATGCCGGTGAAGCGAGACAGCAGCTCACGACACTCGGATAGATGCGCGCGCTCGTGATCGGCGGCACGCAGTTCATGGGCCGCGAGATCGTCGCGCGCCTCGTCGGGCACGGCCATGACGTTTCGGTCCTCCATCGGCGCGCCCACCACGACCTCGGTCCAGAGGTCCGCAATATCCAGGCGGATCGCGCAGACCTCGATCGTGTTGGTGCGATCCTGCGGTCCGAACGCTTCGACGCCGTCTTCGATCTTGCGTACGACATGGAGAAGGGCACGACCGCCGAACAGGTCGAGGCCATCGCGCGCGCGTGCGCGGACGGATTGCACCGATACGTGTTCATGTCTACCGGGAGCAATTTTTCTGGGACCGTCTGCTCGACGGCCGTCCGATCGTTCTGCCCGACCACGGCGAGACGCCGTCCGCGTGGGTGTTCGCGCCTGATGTCGGGGAAGCGTGTGTGCGAGCGCTGGAGGTGCCGGACGCCGCGGGTCAGGCGTTCAACATTTCCCACACCGAGCCGACGTCACAGCGCGATGTTGTCGAGCTACTCGCCAGCGTCGCCGGTATCGATCCGACGCTGGTGCCGGTGCCGCGCACAACGATTCGGGCCGAGGGCGGCCAGACGATGGGCGACCGTCTGTACTTTGGCGAACTCCTTGACCTGCCGCCGCACACTGAAGTCGTCGAAAAAGTCACGCGCGTGCTGGGCGTCACGCCCACGCCGTTTGCTGACGCACTTCGTCAAGGCTTCGGGTGGTACAAAACGCAGCCGAGGCGGCCGCTTGACTACTCGTTCGAGGACCGGCTCCTGAGCCGGCAAGGGATCGCGCCGCCTAAGCCTTGAGCTTGTAGGTCAGCAGTTTATACACGAGCTTCGCCGCGATGAAGTTCGGCGAAGCGATCCCCGGAATCGGACACAGCTCGACGACATCGGCCGCGACGACGTTCTTCTTTTCGAACGTGCGGCGGAGCAGCGTCGTCAGCTCGCGCCATGAGAGACCGCCGGGCTCGGGCGTACCGACAGCGGGCATCGTGGCCGGATCGAGGCCGTCGAGATCGATCGTGATGTAGACGGTGTCCGAAAGAGCGTCCACGGCGTTGGCGATCCAGTTCGGATCGTCGCGCATGTTCCAGTCGTAGAAGATCGTCGTCTTGAGCGACGGGAGCGCCTGGACTTCCTCTTCCGAAATGTTGCGAATCGCGACCTGGACCAGTGGCGCGTAGTCGGTGGTCCGGCGCATCGCGCACGCGTGGCTATGACGCTGCGACTGATACGAATCGCGCAGGTCCGCATGCGCGTCGATCTGCAGCACGCTGAGGCCGCGATGCCGCTTCGCGGCTTCGGCGACGAGCGGCGACGTGAGGGAGTGCTCGCCGCCAACCGTGATCAGAAACTTCTTGTCGTCGAGGATCCGTCCGGCCGCGCGTCCGAGATCCGCAATCGCGGACTCCATGGTTCCAGACGCGAGATCCATCTCCGGCAGCGTCACGATGCCGCGACCGTGAACGTCGGCGCCGATCTCTTCGTCCCACAACTCGACCTGCGCCGACGCGATGAGCAGCTCGCGCGGGCCGTTACGGGTGCCGGGGACGTAGGACGTCGTCCGATCGAGCGGCGCCGGCAAAATGACCGCGGCGGCGTCGGCGTACGAGGGTGTGTCCGGAAGCGCCCCGCCGAATTGGTACGGCTGCAGGCGTTCGTACTCTGGCGCGGGCATCAGGACTCCTGGTAGCGGTTGTCGGCGAGCGGATGGCCGTTGACGCTGATGAGCCGCTTCGAGACGTCGAAGTCGGGGCGCTTGCGCTTGGCGAGCGCGTCCTTCGACGTCGTTTCGAGCGCGGTCACGAGCATCGGCAGCGCGAGCGTGACGTCGGCGTGCACGGTCACTTTCTCGGATTCAATCGACAGCTTGCCCCAGCTCTGCGCCTCCTCGAGGCTCGAGCCGCTGGCGCCGCCAAAGTGCGGCACGTCGGTGACGATTTGAATCGCGTATTTGTGGCCGGTCACGCGGTCGTCGTAGAACTCGGCCTGCACGCTGGCCTGATTGATGAAGTTCTTCGGCGTGCCCCCGCCGAGCACGATCGTCGCGGTCGAGGGCCGGCGGATGACCAGATTCGCGGACTCGATGATGTCGCCGATGACGTCGATGACGCCGGCCGTCTGATCGCGATGACGGGCCTGCGAGATGCCCATCCCGATCGACGAGTCCGCAATGGCCGGACAGAAGATCGGTAGGTTCGCTTTGTAGGCGGCCGTCAGGATGCCGTGGTGCTCGGTTTCGTTCCAGAGGTGCTCGCCGAGCTTGTACAGGAACTCGCGTGTCGTGTACGGCCGCCGTTCGAGCTTGAGCACGAAGGCGGCGATCCACTCGTCGTTCTTGCAGAACTCGTCTTCGCTCGCGAGCGTGTCGTAGACGCGATCGATCCGCTCGGCCGCGAGCGCGGCATCGTCGAGCGTCGGCGACCCGATGAAGTGGCGACGGCCGCGCGTCTCGTGCAGATCGTGATAGAGGTTGGCGCCCGTCGAGACGAGGACGTCGATGTAGCGGTGCTCGATCAAGTGCGCGAGGATCATGCGCATGCCGCCGGCCGACAGGGCGCCGGCCGTGCCGAGAAAGATCGTGGCGTCGCTCGCGAGCATCTTTTCCCAGATCCGGCGCGCGGTCCCGAGATTACGTCCCTGGAACGAGATGCGCTCCATGCGCGCGAGGACTTCGTCGGCGGTGAGTCCCGCGGTGACCGCGAACGGCTCGACAGGCTTCCGCAGGAAACGCGATTTGCGCCGGCTCATGCGAGCGACATTCTATCGCGTGTCGCGCTTCGACACGTGTTGCAGGAATGTGAAGTCGGCCGTCGGCGTGAGCGTGACGCCGTCGAGGTCCGGCTGCGCGACCGCGACGTTGGTCTTGTACCAGAGGCTGATGACCGGCGCGTCGCTCGCGATCACTCGCTGCGCCTGCTGATAGTCCTCGCGACGCACCTTCTCGTCGGACGCCGACGTCGCCGCGTCGATCAACCGATCGACCTCAGGATTGCGGTAGTGCCCGCGATTGAAGCCGTCCGGCGGCGTCTGCGTGGAGAGAAACGTCCGCCGGAGCATGTCGGGGTCGGTGACGCCGACAAACTGCAGCGTGTAGAGCTGCACGTTGCCCTTGATGACGTCCGCCATGAGCGTCGCGAACTCCGACGACCGGACGTCGAGCGCGATGCCGACCTTGCGCAGATCCTCCTGGATCACCGCCGCCTGCAACCGGTATCGCTCGTCGGTTGACGTCTTGAGCGTCAGTTGCATGCGGACGCGCGGGCCGTCGCCGTCGGGATCGCGATAGCCGGCCTCGTCGAGCAGCGCCTTGGCCTTCTCGGGGTCGTGCGTGAACTGAAACACGTCGGAGGCATACGCCCACGACATCGGCGGCACGATGCCCGTCGCTGGCCGCGCGAGGCCGCGGCGAAGGTACTTGACGATTCCCTGCTGGTCGATCGCGTAGCCGATTGCTTGCCTGACGCGCACATCCGCCAGGGCCGGATCGCGAAGGTTGAACCCGAGGTACGCGTAGTCGGTGCCCGGCGCGGTGACGACGTTCAGACGACCGTCGTGCTGGAGACCGGCGACAAGATCCGGCGACAAGTCGTTGATCACGAGATCCACGCTGCCCTTGCGCAGCTCGAGGCCGCGCATCGTCTCGTCCGGCACCGTTCGGAAGAGCAGGGCGCCGTTCGAGGGCCGGCCGCCGTAGTAATTCGAAAAGGCCGAGAGCGTGACGTGATCGTCGGGCACGAACTCTGACAGCGTGTACGGCCCGCTGCCGATCGGATGGCGCGCAGCGTCAGGCCCGGTGCCGTCCGGGACGATGCCCATGACGAGATTGATCGGAAACGAGACGGCGGCCGTGCGCAGGCGGAACCTCGTCGTGTAGCGATCGACGGGCTCGACGGCCTCGAGATTCCGATACGCGCCCTTGCGGCCGGACGCAAACGCCGGATCGAGAAACCGCCGGAACGTGTAGACGACGTCGGCCGACGTCATCTCGCGGCCGTCATGGAAGCGCACGCCCTTCGGAATCTCGGCGACGTACGTGCGATCGTCGGTCGCCTCGAATCGTGTGGCGAGATCGGGCACGACGCGCAGCGAGTCGTCGATCTTGAGCAGCGAGCTGAACAGCAGCTGGTGAATCTTCTGCGAGGCTTCGTCGAGGCCGATCCCCGGATCGAGGTTGGTGGGTGAGTTCGCCGTCGCGATCACGATGAGATCGCGCCGGCGGCCCTGCGCGTCGCCGCAGCCGGAAAGCGCGGCGACGCACAGGGCAGCCGCGACGATCCGGCTCGTCACGCCCCGGCCTCGCGCTTGAGCTCGGCGAGCAGCGTCAGCGCGTCGAGCGGCGTGAGCCGATCGATATCGAGCGAACGGAGCCGCGCGATGACCGGGTCGGTCTCCGCGGCCGACTGAAAGAGGCCGAGCTGCTGCTGCGCCGGCGGTGGCGCGCCGGTCAGGCTCGGGCGGCCGCCGCGCGCGAGCTCGTCGCGTTCGAGCGACGCCAGGATCTCCGCCGCGCGCCGCACGATCGCCGGCGGCAGTCCCGCGAGCTGCGCGACGTGAATGCCGTAGCTGCGATCCGATCGCCCCGGCACAATCTTGTG
>CAYQRM010000123.1:0-10237 GCA_964419785.1 uncultured Solibacteraceae bacterium
ACGCGGGCGCGCGCGACCGCGCCGCTCGGATCGACGACGGCTTCGACCACGACCTGGCCCTGGATCTTGTTCCGGATCGCGTCGGCGGTGTACTTCGGCTCGACGCTCTGAACCAGCGTCGGCTTCACCAGGTCAGGCGCGCTCGCGCACACGCCCGCCAGAAACGACTCGTCCTGGAGGCGGAAGGTCATGAGCAGCGTGACGATCACCGGGACCGGCTGGCCGCTGGCATCGAGACCGGGATTGAACGTCCACGCCTTCGCCGCCGCGACCGCGTTCTCGTCGAGACCGGAATCCAGACTGCGGCTGACACGGACTTGGGTCACCGTGCCGTCGACGCCGATGACGGCCTCGAGCTCGACTTCGCCCTGGACCTTCCGGTCCATCGCGTCCTTCGTGTACTTCGGCTGGACCATGTGGACCAGCGAGGGAGGTTTAATCCCGTTGCCGGGACGCACCGCGCCTTGTCCGAAGGGCTGGGCGGTTTGAGCGAATGACTGCGGGGCGAACGCGCCCGCAAGAACGACGATGCCGACGAACGCCGCGACGCGCGCGATCATGACGGCCTCCCTGCGATGACTGACGCTGGTTGAGACGTCTGCCGCCCGAACCCGGTCTGACCCGACTACCGCAAACCGTCCATGATCTCGTCGAGCACGGCCTTGGGCGGCCGGACTTGCTCGACGGGCAGGAATGCCAGCGGCGTCTCCACCAGATTCAGCGATTCGACGAAATCGTCCTTGTCGGGCTCGATGTAGAGAATGCCCGTCGCAAACTCGCCGCGCCGGGCGGTCTCGTGCAGGAGCCGGATCGCCGACACCTTGTCAGACGGGTTGTAGTCCTCGGCGACTTTGCGCAGCAGGACTTGCGATCCGTCGTGCAGCTTGACTTGCGTCGTCGAGCCCGGCTCGTACTCGACGTTGATGTCCTCGAAGTACGGGATGAAGCTGATTTCGCCGAGCGGCTCGTCGTGATCCTTGACGTAGGAGTAGCTCTTCGTCGAGCCGTCGTGATCGTTGAAGGTCACGCACGGCGAGATGACGTCGATCATCGACGTGCCGCGGTGCGAGATCGCGGCCTTCAGCACCGAGAGCAGCTGCTTCTTGTCGCCCGAGAACGAGCGGGCGACGAGCGACGCGCCGAGCTCGATCGCGAGCGCGCACGTGTCGATCGGCGGCAGATCGTTGATGACGCCGTTCTTGGCCTTCGAGCCGAGATCGGCGGTCGGCGAGAACTGCCCCTTCGTCAGGCCGTAGCAGCCGTTGTCCTCGATGATGTAGATGAGCGGCAGATTGCGCCGCATCAGGTGGACAAATTGGCCGATGCCGATCGCGCCGGTATCACCGTCGCCGCTCACGCCGATCGCGAGCATGCTGGCGTTGGCCAGAATCGCACCGGTCGCGACCGAGGGCATCCGCCCGTGAACGGAGTTGAAGCCGTGCGACGGGTTGAGGAAGTACGCCGGGCTCTTGCTCGAGCAGCCGATGCCGGACAGCTTCAACACGCGCTTCGGGTCGACGCCCATTTCGAAGAACGCGTCGATGATGCGCTCCGAGATCGCGTTATGCCCGCAGCCGGCGCAGAGCGTCGTCTTGCTGCCGCGATAGCTCGTGACGTCGAGACCGAGGCGGTTGGTACGTTTGGTGGTGATGGGCGCGTCGCTCATGGTCGTCCCGATTCGTTGCCGCGCTTCTCCTGCGCGAGGATCTCGTCACTGATGCTGCGCGCGTCGATCGGCAGCCCGTTGTAGTGCAGGACGCTGCGCAGGCGCGCGGCGAACTGCGCCTCGCCGTCCATGAGCAGCAGGCTGAGCATCTGCGCATCGCGGTTCTGCTCGACGACGTAGATGCGGTCGTGCTGGCGGATGAACTCGTCGATCGCGGGCGTGAACGGATACGCCCTGATGCGGAGGTACGACGTCCGCAGGCCCGCCTCTTCGCGCAGCTGGTCGCGTGCCTCTTCGACGGCCCAGTGGCTCGATCCGAACGCGATGATGCCGATTTTCGCCGCCGGGTCGTTCTCGACCACGGGTTGCGGCACGAGCGTCTTCGCCGTATCGAACTTACGCTTCAGCCGGTCGAGATTCTTCAGATAGTCGTCGGCGCGCTCCGTGTAGAGCGCCATCTCGTTGTGGCCCGAGCCGCGCGTGAAGTATGCCGGCATGCCGGTACCGGGCACGGTGCGCCAGGGGATCGCGTCGCCGTCGACGTCCTTGTAGCGGCCCCAGGACGCGCCGATTTCGCGCAGCTTCGCCTCGTCGAGCACCTTGCCGCGATCGAGCGGCTCGGTCGGATATCTGAACGGCTCGGCCATCCAGGTGTTCATGCCCAGATCGAGATCGCTCATGACGAAGACGATCGTCTGCAGGCGTTCCGCGAGATTGAACGCCTCCATCGACATCTCGTAGCACTCGGCGACCGACGATGGCAGGAGCATGACCTGGCGCGTGTCACCGTGCGAGTTGACGGCGACGAAGAGGAGGTCGCCTTGCGCCGTGCGCGTGGGCAAGCCGGTCGAGGGCCCGACCCGCTGAATGTCGAACACGACGGCCGGAATCTCCGCGTAGTACGCGAGCCCCGCGAACTCGGACATCAGCGAGATGCCCGGGCCCGACGTCGACGTCATCGCCCGCGCGCCCGCCCAGGAGGCGCCGACCACCATGCCGAGCGCGGCGATCTCGTCTTCCGCCTGGACGATCGCGAACGTCGCTTTGCCGGTCGCCTTGTCCATGCGGTACTTGCGCATGTAACTGATGAGCGTCTCGGGCAGCGACGAGGACGGCGTGATGGGATACCACGCTACGACGGTCACGCCGGCGAACATGCACCCCATCGCCGCGGCGGCGTTGCCCTCGACGAGGACCTGGCCGGCGGTCGCGTTCATCCGCTCGACGCGATACGGATCGCGTTTCTCGAGGTGCTCGGCCGCGAACTTCTTGCCGGCCTCGAGCGCGCTCATGTTGAGCGCCATCGCCTTCGGCTTCTTGCCGAGCTGCTTGCCGAGCGCCTTCTCCATCTCGCCGAGCTCGATCGAGAGCAGCTGGGAGAGCACGCCGTCGTAAATCATGTTCTTGACGAGGCGGCGCAGCTTCGCGTCGTGACACACCTCGGCGACGATCTTGTCGAACGGTACCGGATAGAAAATCAGATCGCTTCTGAGCGCGTCGAGCTTCAGCGGCTCGTCGTAGACGACGGCGCGGCCCGGCTCGAGCGTGAGCACGTCTTCCTTCGCCGTCTCCGGATTCATCGCGACGAGGAAGTCGATTTCCTTCTTGCGGCTGATGTAGCCGCGCCGGTTCGCGCGAATCGTGTACCACGTCGGCAGACCGGCGATGTTCGACGGAAACAGGTTCTTGCCCGACACCGGCACGCCCATCTGAAAGATCGAGCGCAACAGCACGAGGTTCGCCGTCTGGCTGCCCGATCCGTTGACCGTGGCCACCTGAATGCTGAAGTCGTTGACGACCTGCGAGTGCGACAGGGCGCGCTCGCGTTCCGCGGCAGGAAGTGGAGTGCTCACACCAATAAACGAGTATATCGCGGTTCTATTTAGCTTTCAGGGCCTCCGCGGCGGCGCGGCCGATGTCGGCCGGGCTCTTCACCACGCGCACCCCAGCGGCCGAGAGCGCCGCCATCTTCTCCGCGGCCGTGCCCTTGCCGCCCGCGATGATCGCACCCGCGTGTCCCATCCGTCGTCCGGGCGGCGCCGTCTGACCCGCGATAAATCCGACGACTGGTTTCTTAAATGAAGACTTGATGAACGCCGCGGCTTCTTCCTCGGCGCTTCCACCGATCTCGCCGATGAGAACGACGGCTTCAGTTTCGGGATCCTCGGCAAACAGCTTCAACGCGTCGATGAACGACGTCCCGATCAGCGGGTCGCCGCCGATCCCGATGCAGGTCGTTTGGCCGAGCCCGTTTCCGGTGAGTTGATGGATCGCCTCATAGGTCAAGGTGCCGCTCTTCGACACGATACCGACGCGGCCTTCCTTGCAGATGTGACCAGGAATGATGCCGGCCTTGCCGCGGCCCGCCGAGATGAGCCCTGGACAATTCGGCCCGATCAGTCGCGTCGCCGTGCCCTTGAGGAACGCGAGCGCACGCATCATGTCGAGCGTCGGAATCCCCTCGGTGATGCAGACCACGAGCGGCAAGCCCGCTTCCGCCGCCTCCATTACGGCATCGGCCCCGCCAGGCGGCGGCACGAAAATCACGGACGCGTTGGCACCGGTCGCACGCACAGCATCAGCGACGGTGTTGAACACGGGCCACCCTTCGTGCGTCGTGCCACCCTTCCCCGGCGTCACGCCTCCGACGACGTTCGTGTGGTACGCCTGCGCCTGCTTCGCGTGGAACGTGCCCTCGCGGCCGGTGATGCCTTGGACAATCAGTCGCGTGTTCTTATCGATGAGAACAGACATAGCTATGTTTGATTCCTACGAATGGGGTAATGAGGCGGCCACGACCTTGTCGGCCGCCTCCGCCATTGAACTCGCATTCGTAAAATTCAGGCCGCTGTCCTTCAGCATCTGACGGCCGAGCTCAACGTTCGTGCCTTCCATGCGGACGACGATCGGCACGCGCACGCCAAGATCCTTCACCGCCGCGATGACGCCGGCCGCGAGCACGTCGCAGCGCAGGATGCCGCCGAAGATGTTGATGAGCACGGCCTTCACGGCCGTATCGGACATCAGGATGCGAAACGCGTTCTTGATCTGCTCCGCGTTGGCGCCCCCGCCGACGTCCAGAAAGTTTGCCGGCTCGCCGCCCGCCAGCTTGATGATGTCCATCGTCGCCATCGCGAGGCCGGCACCGTTGACCATGCAGCCGATCGTGCCGTCGAGCTTGATGTAGTTGAGCGAGAACTTGGACGCCTCGATCTCGAGGGGTTCTTCCTCGCCGAGGTCGCGCAGCGCTTTCTGGTCGGGGTGGCGGTAGAGCGCGTTATCGTCGAAGCTCATCTTCGCGTCGAGCGCGAGCACGTCGCCCGCGGCCGTGATGACGAGCGGATTGACCTCGACGAGCGAGGCGTCGGTCGCGATGAACGCCTGATACACGGCCATCATCAGCTTGACCGCCTTGCCGACTTGATCGCCGGACAAGCCGAGCGCGAACGCCAGCTGCCGCGCCTCGAACGGCTGCAGTCCGAGCGCAGGATTGACGAACGACTTGTGAATACGCTCGGGCGTTTCCTCCGCGACCCTTTCGATCTCCATGCCGCCGTCTGGGCTCACCATGACAACGGGACGCTGCGTCGATCGGTCGATCACGACGCCGAGATACAGTTCGCGGGCCATTTGCAGACCCTCTTCAACGAGCACGCGCCCGACGCGCCGGCCCGCGGGACCCGTTTGGTGCGTGACGAGCTGCATCCCGATGATCTTGCTGGCGAGGTCGCGCGCCTCGGCGGCGTTCTTCGCGACCTTCACACCGCCGCCCTTGCCGCGGCCGCCGGCGTGAATCTGCGCCTTGACGACGACCGTGCCGCCACCAAGCCGTTCCGCGGCTGCGCGCGCCTCGTCGGCCGTCGCGGCCGTCTCGCCGCGCGGCACGGGCACGCCGTAACGCGCGAGGATAGCTTTAGCCTGATATTCATGAATCTTCATGCGGCGCTCATTCTATTGATCAACGGGCCTGTGCGGCAATCGACGGGAGGCTCAGAGGCGGGCGCGAACGAAGCACGGACGCGAGCGGAACCCGCTCGCGTCCGTCGAAAACGACGCTACCGACGCTCAGACGACGGCTGAGGCTCGGGCAGCGGTTGCGGCTCCGGCTCGGGTTCGAATCGGATGACGACGCCACCCGACAGCTCGAACTGATTCGCGTACTGCACGTTGCCCGCGGGCACGCAACCCCAGAACGGATCGCACCACCATCCGGCGGCATCCGTCTTGATGTAGGTCGGGACCCAACGAACCGCGGCGCGAATCCCCGCGTGCTCGGACATGAAGGCCTTCACTCCGGCGCCGAGCGCCCACGAGAACTTTGCCGTACCCGGTACGGTCTTCTGCGGGAACGCCGCGTCACCGTAGTTGGTCGCACCGAGACCGATGTAGAAGAACGGCCGCAGCTTCTGGTCCGTTTCGCCGACGTTGTACACGAAGTTGCCGTGATACGTGTCGATGTGCATATCACCCGAAATCGTCGGACCGGTGCCGCCGGAGATCTCCATCTTGCTCATCTGGCGATTCCACATGAACTCAACTTCCGCGTTCTTGTTGACGTAGAAGCCGGCGCCGAATCCGAAGCTCACACTGTCCTTTGGATCAGCTCGGTTGTAGGTGCCGCCATTAAACGGCGAAATGAAGGTTTGCGAGAACGACACGCCGTCACTAAATGTCCAGCCGATCGTTCCAGTGATTTCCCCATGCGCCTGAGCGAAGGCAGGCGCGCTTGAAAGCATCAAGATCGGAACGAACACTAACGCTCTTCTCAACATGATTCACTCTCTCTCCCTTGCAGGGAATCGCCGGGCAACCTCACTAGCATACGTTGCCGCAGCGGTGAGATAACATTGGTCCTTGGAGCGTGCCGGTGAAAGTCCTGGAGGGACTTGGCAGTTCGGTCGGCACAAAAATTCTTATCGGGCTCACCGGCCTCGCGCTGGTGGGGTTCCTCGCTTTCCATCTCTTCGGCAACTTGCTCTTGTTCTTTGGGCCAATAGAGTACAACTCGCACGCCCAGGAACTCATCGACAACCCACTCATCATCCCGGCCGAGCTCGGCCTGCTCGCGATCTTCTTGTTGCACGTCTACAAGGCGCTCGTGAACTGGGGTCGCAATCTGCTCGCGCGACCGCACGGCTATCAGATGAAGAAGTGGGCCGGCGGCGCCAGCCGCAAGAGCGTGGGGTCGACGACGATGATTGTGTCCGGAACCGTGACACTCGTGTTTGTCGTCTGGCACCTCATTACATTCAAGTACGGACCGTACTACACGGCGACCGGCGGCGAGCGCGACCTGTATCGCCTGCTCATCGAGGTGTTCCGCCAACCGGTCTACGTCGTGCTCTACACCGTGTGCATGGTGATTCTCGGCTTGCACCTGCGTCACGGGGTCTCGAGCGCGTTCCAATCGCTCGGGCTCGTGCCCGTCGCGTGGACGCGCACGATCCTGCGGACGGGCCTCGCGCTCGCGCTGCTCATCACCGCCGGGTTCGTGGTCATCCCCATCTGGATTTATTTCTTCCTGTGACGCTCGATTCGAAAGTTCCACCGGGGCCGCTGGCCGAGAAATGGGACCGCTACAAGTTCGACGCGCGGCTGGTCAACCCTGCCAACCGTCGCCGACACTCGATCATCATCGTCGGCGCCGGGCTGGCGGGCGCGTCGGCGGCGGCGTCGCTCGGCGAGCTCGGCTACAACGTGCTGAGCTTCTATATTCATGACAGCGGGAGGCGCGCGCACAGCGTCGCCGCACAGGGCGGCATCAACGCCGCGAAGAACTACCGGAACGACGGCGACAGCGTGTGGCGGCTGTTCTACGACACGATCAAGGGCGGCGACTACCGATCGCGCGAGGGTAACGTCTACCGGCTCGCGCAGCTCTCGGCGAACATCATCGATCAATGTGTCGCGCAAGGCGTGCCGTTCGCGCGCGAATACGGCGGCCAGCTCGACAACCGGTCATTCGGCGGCGCGCAGGTGTCCCGCACGTTTTACGCGCGCGGCCAGACCGGCCAGCAACTGCTGCTCGGCGCGTATCAGTCGATGATGCGGCAGGTCGCGGCGGGCAGCGTCACCATGTTCGCGCAGCGCGAGATGCTCGATCTCGTCGTGATCAATGGACGAGCACGCGGCATCGTGTGCCGGAACCTGGTCACCGGCAAGATCGAGCGGCATGTGGCCGACGCGGTCTGCCTCGCGACGGGCGGATACGGGACGGTCTACTACCTCTCGACCAACGCGGTGAACTCGAACGTCACGGCGATTTGGCGCGCGCACAAGCGAGGCGCGCTCTTCGCCAACCCGTGCTTCACGCAGATTCACCCGACGTGCATTCCCGTGTCGGGCGAACATCAGTCCAAGCTGACGCTGATGTCGGAGTCGCTCCGCAATGACGGGCGGGTATGGGTGCCGAAGAAAGCGGACGACACGCGACATCCCAACGACATCCCCGAAGCCGAGCGCGACTACTACCTGGAGCGGAAGTACCCGAGCTTCGGCAACCTCGTGCCGCGCGACGTGGCGTCGCGAAACGCCAAGGAGGTCTGCGACGAGGGCCACGGCGTCGGCGACAGCGGCCTTGCGGTCTACCTCGATTTCCGTGACGCGATCGGCCGCCTCGGCCAGCAGGTCATCGCCTCCCGTTACGGCAACCTGTTCGAGATGTACAAGAAGATCACCGACCAGGATCCGTATCGCGAGCCGATGCGGATCTACCCCGCGATCCACTACACGATGGGCGGCTTGTGGGTCGACTACAACCTGATGAGCAACGTGCCGGGGCTGCACGTACTCGGCGAGGCGAACTTTTCGGATCACGGCGCCAACCGGCTTGGCGCGAGCGCGTTGATGCAGGGTCTGGCCGACGGGTACTTCGTCATTCCCTACACGATCGCGAATTACCTTGCGTCGACGCCGCTCGAGAAAGTCACCGCGGAGCACGAGGCATTTCGCGAGTCAGAAGCCGCGGTGCAAGCGCGCATCGACAAGCTCTTGTCGATCAGAGGCAAGCAAACGCCGCGGCAGCTGCATCGACGGCTCGGTCAGGTGATGTGGGATCTGGTCGGCATGTCGCGCAATGCGGCCGGACTTCAGTCGGCGCTCGATCAGATTCCCAAGCTGCGCGAGGAGTTCTGGCAGAACGTGTCTGTGCCCGGCGAGCCGAACAATCTCAACAAGAACCTCGAATATGCGGGCCGCGTTGCCGATTACTTCGAGTTCGCCGAGCTCATGGCGCGAGACGCGCTCGATCGCACCGAATCCTGCGGCGCGCACTTCCGCGAGGAGAGCCAGACGCCCGAACACGAAGCGAAACGCGACGACGAACACTTCTCGTTCGTGTCGGCGTGGGAGTTCACGGGCGTGGGCGTTCCGCCCGTGCTGCACAAGGAGCCGCTGTCGTTCGAGTTCGTGAAACCCACCCAGCGGAGCTACAAATGAAAATCCGGCTTCGCGTCTGGCGTCAGGCCGGTCCGGCCGCCAAAGGACGGCTCGTCGACTACGACACGAGCGACGTGTCGCCCGACATGTCGTTCCTCGAACTGCTCGACGTCGTCAACGAGGATTTGATTAAGAAGGGCGAGGAGCCCATCGCGTTCGATTCGGACTGCCGCGAGGGCATCTGCGGAGCGTGCGGATTTGTGCTCAACGGCCGGCCGCACGGCCCGGATCCTGGCACGACGATCTGCCAGCTGCACATGCGGCGGTTCAAGGACGGCGACACGGTGACGATCGAGCCGTGGCGCGCACGCGGCTTCCCCATCGTCAAAGATCTCGTCGTCGATCGCAGCGCATTCGATCGCATTATTCAGGCCGGCGGGTACACGTCGGCGTACGTCGGCGGCGCCGATGACGGCAACACCACGCTCATCGGCAAGGACACGGCCGAAGCGGCATTCGATTCAGCGCAGTGCATCGGCTGCGGCGCGTGCGTGGCGGCGTGCAAGAACGCGTCGGCCGCGCTCTTCACGTCTGCGAAGATCACGCACCTCGCGCTCTTGCCGCAGGGACAGATCGAACGCGAATCGCGCGTCGTCAAGATGGTCGCACGGATGGACGCCGAAGGCTTCGGCTCCTGCTCGAACGAGGGCGAGTGCGAGGCCGTCTGCCCGAAGGGCATCTCGCTCAGCAATATCGCGACGATGAACCGCGAGTTCTGGAGCGCGATCTTCAAACGGTAGATATGGCCGGCAGCGCGACCGACTCCACGCCGCAGGTCTACGCACGCATCGGCGGCATCCTGTATCTCGTCATCATCATCGCGGGCGCGAGCGGCGAGCTGTTTGTTCGAGGCTCGTTGGTCGTGTCCGGCAACGCCGCGGCCACCGCAACGAACATTCTGAGCTCTCCGCATCTGTGGCGGGCGGGCATCGCCGGCGATCTCGTCATGCACTTGTGCGACGTCGGCCTGATGATTGTGTTCTACGTGCTGCTCCGGCCGGTCAATCGGAATCTCGCGCTCCTCGCTGTTCTGTTCAATGTCATTCAGACGAGCGTGCTGGTCGCGAACAAGATGAATCTCGTGACGCCGCTGTTCCTCCTCGGCGACGCGCCATATCTCAAGGCGTTCACGCC
>CAYQRM010000124.1:0-58220 GCA_964419785.1 uncultured Solibacteraceae bacterium
TCCGCACCCCACGGCAGCGTCTCGAGATCGATCGACTTCCCGCTGACGTCGCACACCGCTTTGAGGACTTTGACTGCTTCGGCCGTGACTTCCTTGCCGATGCCGTCACCCGGAATGACCGCGATCTTCATCGACGCTCCAACCGTCGATCATACATGAAGGCCATGAAGGGAATGAAGGACATGAAGAAGGGCAGCTAAACACGCAGCTCACGCAGGCTGGTCGCCGCGCCGTCGATCTGACTGCCCGGCTTCGCCGGGCGCGTCGAGGGCGGCAAACGATAAGACAAGAGCGACAACAAGATTCCAAGAACGCTCTTGTTCTCTCGTTCGCCACCCTCGACGCCAGGGCCGCTGAACGCGGCCGTCAGATCGACGGCGCGTGACAAACCTCGTCACGCGAGTTCTTTACTCCGATGTTGACGCGGCCAGCCTACGTACCCTACGTGGTTATTCGGTCTTGGCGCGATCTAGGCCATCGACTCCACCGCCAGCGCCATCCCCAGTCCCCCGCTTACGCAGAGCGTCGCGAGGCCCCGCTTGGCGCCGCGGCGCTGCATTTCGTACAGCAGCGTCACGAGAATGCGTGTGCCCGTGCAGCCGATCGGATGGCCGAGCGCGATCGCGCCGCCGTTCACGTTGAGACGCGCGGGATCGATGGGGACGTCGCGCAGCACGGCCAGCACCTGCGGCGCAAACGCCTCGTTGAGCTCGACGAGATCGAAGTCCTCGATGCGCAGTCCCGTGCGCTCGAGCAGCCGCCGGATTGCAGGCACCGGGCCGATACCCATAATCCGCGGATCCACTCCCATCGTCGCCCAGCCGATGATGCGCGCAAGCGGGGTGCGGCCGCGACGTCGCGCCTCGTCCGCACTCGCGAGCACGACCGCTGCTCCGCCGTCGGTGATGCCCGACGATGAGCCGGCCGTGATGATGCCGGGCCGGCCATCGACGGGCTCGAACACCGTCGGAAGCTTGCGCAGCCCTTCGATTGTCGCGCCCGCGCGCGGGTGCTCGTCGCGATCGAGCTCGACCGCCGCCCCTTTCGCGTCTCGGCCCGGTGCGGGCGTAATCTCCGCGGCGAACCGGCCCGCGGCAATCGCTGCTTCGGCTCGCTTCTGACTTTCGAGCGCGTACGCGTCCGACTGCTCTCGCGTGATGCCGTACTGGTGCGCGAGCACTTCGGCCGTCTGGCCCATGATGAGATTGGAGAGGGGACAGAAGAAGCCGTCGCGGTACATCGCGTCCACGAGGGCGAAGTTGCCCATGCGATGGCCCCAGCGTCCGTCTTCGCTGTCGACGAAGTGCGGCATCCGGCTCATCGATTCGATGCCGCCCGAAAGCACCATCCGCGACTGGCCGATCTGAATCGCCTGCGCGCCGAGCGCCACCGCTTGCAATCCAGAGGCGCACGCCTGGTTGATGGTTTGAGCGGGAACCGCATCCGGCAAGCCCGCGCGCCTGCCCACCTGTCGCGCGGGATTCGGTCCCGAGCCGGCCTGCCGGCCATGTCCGACAAAGACTTCGTCGACGTCGTCTTGAGCGACGCCCGCACGCTCGAGTGCCGCGCGTGCCGCGCGCGCGCCGAGCTCCGCTGGATGAGTGTTGCGAAGCGTGCCGCCGTACCGCCCGATCGGGGTACGCGCTGCGCCGAGGATGACGACGTCCGGAAGAGCCATCCGCTCGATGATAGTCGGGCGGTGGCGGCGCGGGAAAGCGCGCCTCCCTGGAGTTACTTCTTGCCGGCGGCGGCGCCGCTCTGCTGCAACCGGCCGAGCCCGGCCAGCCCGTTGATCATGTCGAGCACTTCGTTGGGGACAACGAACGTGATGCCGACGTCCTTGCCGGTCCCGGTGACCTGCACGGAGTTGATGACGGCATCGATGCGCGCGTCTTTGCCGGCCATGAGCCGCGCCGCGGCGAGGCCGCCGCGAACGACATCGCGCAGGTTGTCGCCGGCCTGGTCGTCGCGCGCAATCGCGCGCGCCATGCCGCTCACGCCGCCGTCGATGTGCGCGCTCACCATGCACCACTGAATGTTCGCGAGCTGATCGCGCGCCTGTTGCGGAATGTTGGTGTCGGTGCCGACGCCCTCGATCTTGCCGACGGCCCACGCGGTGTTCGTACCGGAGAGCTCGCCGACGTACTTCATCAAGTCGGCGTTCTTCGTGACGTTCTGGCCGGTGCTGCCAGCGTCAATGGCCTTCTTGACCGCGTTCAGGTTGCCCAGCGCCAGCAAGTTCGGCTCGAGGATTGCCACTGCACCCTGGCCGTGGCCGTCCGCGCCCTGGCCGTTCGGATGATCGTCGGTCATCACGAACATCTTCTTGCTGCCATACTGTTGGATCGCGCCGCCATGCTGCGTGACCGCGGCTTCAATCTTCGGCGCGTTGAACCGGCCGCGCACGAGGACAATCCCTTCCCTGTTGTTGCTGCCCGCCGAAATCGAGCCCGTATACCCGCCGACAACCGTGTCGATGTCGTGCTCGATGTCGAGGCCAAGCTCCTGCTGCAGCTTGTCCCGCTCCTCGCCAGTCGGAAGCGCCTGATGGAGCTTCTGGCGGAACTCCGAATTCATCACGTCGTGGACGTTCGCGTACGCCACGGCCGTCGCGCCCACGGGCACGTAGGCCAGCTCGGCCGGGCCGACCGTTGAGCTGCGGACCGGAAGGCTGCCGTTGTAATAGGCCACCAACCCCGTGCAAAGCCCCACAATCAGGACCAGGGACGAACCGAGCAGGAAATAGCGTGTGCGCTGGGTCATGGACGCGACCTCTGCTCAAATTATACGGGGTACATCTCCTGAGGTTCCAAGAGGTTCCACCCGAACTTACTGCTCGAGGATGTATTCGCGAGACGTGACGTTGCTGCTCGCAAGCCAGAGGCAGACCAGCGTGATGAGGCCGAGCGCGAACAAGCTCGTGGAGAGCGGCGGAGCCTCGCGGAAGATCGCCTGGATGATGCTGACCGTCGAGTCGTTGGGCATCGCCTGCGGCACCAGGCCCTGCAGGTAATACGCGACCGACAGGCGCTTGAGGTAGCCCGGCAGGGCCATGACGACGACTTCCCAGCCAAAGACGAAGAGCAGTCCGACGAGGAGCGGCCGCCGCATCGCCGTGCCCACGAAGGCGAAGAGCGCGCCGTAGACGGCCAGGCCAATCGCGAGGATCGCCAGGTCCTTCACGAGGTCCGGAAACGTGGCCGCCAGCGATCCGCCGAGCGGCGCAACGAGCAACCAGACCAGCACGACCGACGGCAGCACGACGAGAATCGTGCACGCCAGATACGCGAAATATTTCCCGAGCACCACGGCGCTTCGCGGAATCGGCCGCGTGAACAGATAGGTGATCGTCTTGTCCTCGACCTCGTCCGCGATGAGCGCCGTGCCGTAAAACACGCCCAGGACCGGGACGATGAACCGGACGAACAACATCCAGATCATCGCGCCGAAGATCGCCGCGCCGCTCACGGCGCGGTTGTGGACAGCGCCGAGCTCCCAGAAAACTCGATAAATCACGGCGAGCACGACCGGCAAGCCGACCACGAGGCCCATGAAGACCGTGCGGCGCGACCACAGCATCTCGCCGAGCGACAGATCGAACACGCGCATCGCCGAGGTGAGCAGGCCGGAGCGATTCGTGGTCGGCGCGCTCATGTCTTCACCAGGAACTTGAACACGGCCTGCAGATTGTCGTCGGGCGACGTCACTTCCTCAACCGGACCGTTCTGCCCCGCCGCCACGAGCTCGGTGAGCCGCGAATAGAAGAGATCCGGCTTCGCCGTTTCGACGACCACCGCGCCGGGCTCGAACCGCATGCTAATCACATCGTCGTGCGTGAGGAACTCGCGGGCGAGTCCCCGCGGCTCGTCCGCGCGAACGTAGACCGAGTGCGGATGCGAGTCGATGAGATCGCGAATCTGATGGACGTTGCCTTCGGCGACGATCCGCCCGTTGTTGATGAGCAGGATGTCCGGCGTCATCGCCTCGATCTCGTGGAGGATGTGGCTCGAGACGAGGACGCTCTTGCCCTGCTTCGCCCACTCGCGAATCATGCGGATGGTCTTGCGGCGGCCGAGCGGATCCATGCCCGAGAGCGGCTCGTCGAGAATCAGGAGCTCGGGATCGTGGACGATCGCCTGCGCGAGCTTGACGCGCTGGCGCATGCCTTTGCTGTACGCGCCGATGCGCTTGCCGGCGGCGTCCATCAAATCGACGGCCGTCAGCGCGCGCTCCGCCGCCGCCTTCGCCGCCGCATCGTCGTAGCCGTTCAACCGGACGAGCGCCGTCAACCACTCGAGCCCGGTCATGCGCTCGTAGAACGCATCCTGCTCGGGACAGAATCCAATGCGCGCGTAGAGCGACGGGTTGCCCCAGATCGGCGCGCCGAGCACTTTGATGTCGCCTTTGCTCGGCTTGAGCTGCCCGGTGATGAGCTTCATCAGCGTGCTCTTGCCGGCGCCGTTCGGCCCGAGCAGGCCCGTGATGCCGGGACCGATCGTGACGGAGACGTCGTTGAGGCCGATGACCTGGCCGTACCACTTGGAGACGTGGTCCGCGACGAAGATGGCGTCGCTCACTTGACCACCTCGACGCCGCGCACCGTGCGCTCGAGCACCGAAATCGAGAGGACGACGAGGCCGAGCAGCACGAGCGCGCAGACGAGGACGGGCGTCTCGTAGTGAAGCGGCTGCCGGAAGATCGCGTCGGTGACCTGCGCGAAGCACGCGCTCACAGAAATCCACGCCATCCGCGTCGATCCCGTGATCGCCGACACGACGCCAAACAACGCTTCGCTGAAGAAAATCGTCCCGGCGTACATGACGGCGGCGTACCGGCTGCTCTTCGACAGTGACGACAACGCCAGCATCGTCGCCGACGGCACGATGACGCGGACGAGCGCCCCGAGCGTCACGGCCGGAATCACGAAGGCGTTGTTCTTGAGAAATTCGAAGCTGCCCGCGAACATCACCTGCAGCACGATGAGCAGCAGTCCCGGCAGGAGCGTGATGCCTACGAGCGCCGCCGCGAGAATGAGCAGCTTGCCACCGATGTACTCGATCCGCAGCAGCGGCTTCGAGAGATAGATCTGGAGCGCGTTCGCACGCCGGTCGTTGGCGATCAAACCTGAGCCGACGTACACGGTCACGAAAAACACCGCCAAGCCCTGCGCCTCGATGAATCCCTGGAACATGGCCGCGTCGATCGGCAGCAGCCGTGACGCCCCGGGATACATGATCACGAGGTACATCCGGATCGCGTAGTAGACGAACGGCACCCACGCCGCGAGCATCACGAGCAGAAAAATGCGCTTGGCCATCAAGCCGAGCAGGCCCGTTCGCGTGATGACGATCCAGCCGCGACCCGGCGGCTCGCGCGTCCCTTCGTAGCGCCGGTAGCTTTGATCGTGGATGGGACTCATTGTTCCCCCACCGCACGGGCAAAGACGTCCTCGAGCGTCGGAATGCTCGGGCGCAAGTGGCGCACCTGCACCCGGCTGGTGAGCGCGAGCTCGCAAATGCGCCGCTGATCGTCGCCAGGCTTGCCGAGCTCCCCAGGCACGAAGACGCGCATCACGTCTTCCTCTGTTTCCTTCGCTTCGAGTCCGGCACCCGCGAGCGCTGCGATAAATGCCGGCAGCGGGCCCTTGACGCGCACTTCGTAGATGCGTCCCGCTGGTCCCTTGAGTGCGGCAATCGGTCCCGCCGTCGCGATCGCGCCTTTGTCCAGGACGACGACGTGATCGCAGGTGAACTCGACGTCGGGCAGAAGGTGCGACGAAAGAATCAGGTCCATGCCCTTGTTGTGGGCTAGGTCGCGGATGAGATCGAGCATCTCCTCGCGACCCTTCGGGTCCATGCCGTTGGTCGGCTCGTCGAGGAACAGCAAATCCGGATCGTGCACGAGCGCCTGCGCGAGCTTGATGCGCTGCTTCATGCCCGTCGAGTACGTCTCGACGTTGCGGTAGCGCGCTTCGCCAAGACCGACGTAGTACAGCACTTCGTGCGCGCGCTGGATCGCGTCGGCCTTGGGCAGGCCGGCGAGCCGGCCGCAATAGGCAACGAACGTGACCGCGTTCATGCCGGGAATATGGCCGTCGGACTCGGGCATGTAGCCGAGCTTCGCGCGGACCTCGAGAGGACGCGCAGCCACGTTCATGCCGAGCACTTCGAGCTTGCCGGAGGTGGGCGCGACGAACCCGAGCAGCGACTTGAGCATCGTGCTCTTGCCGGCGCCGTTGGGACCGAGCAGGCCGACGGCGCCTTTGGGAAACGTGGCACTCACGTCGCGCAGCGCCGGGTTCTTACCGTAGATGACGGTGACGTGATCGAGGGCGACGGCAGCGGTCACTCAGGCCTCAGGACTCCCACAGTTCTCGCGCATGAGCTTATACGAAGACCGTTGATCGCCAGTTCGGGAACGGTCATCCGGACCGTCGGATCGGCGTATTTCCGAGCATTTCGTGCGCCCGCGAGCGCGGCACCGCCTTTGCACTGACAAAACTGTGACCATGGCAGGGATAGGTGTCCCCAAGCCCGGAGGCTGTCTATGAGCGCCGCGCCACAATCGGACGCGGCCGCCACGCCGATGGATCGGCTGCTCGCGTTCTTCGATGCCGACCGCATGCGGGCTGAAGCGAAGTACGCCCAGGTGCGCCTGCGCCTGTTCAAGCTTTTTACCTGGCGCCGTTGCACGCCGGCCGAAACGCTCGTCGATCAAACCGTCGAGCGCGTCGTCCGCCGGCTCATGGCCGGAACGGATCGCCAGGTCGCCGAGCCCTATCAGTATTTCTACAACGTGGCGATCGGCGTCGCGCACGAGCAGCCGCCGCCGCCCGCCGAATCCGAGCCTGAAATCGAAGCGCCCGCGCCCGATCCTGACGCGCCCGTGGCTGAGACGAAACGGCCGCCGAAAGATCCGGCGCTCCTCGCGCAAGCACAGCAGCGGATGCCGATGCTCGGGGCCGCGCTTCGCGACCTTCTGCCGCAGTATCGCCGCTTGCTGACCGACTACCATCGGCGTCACCGATCGCCGAACTGGCGCGAAGAGCTCGAGGAGGCCTACGGCGCGCCTGACAACGTGCTGCGGCTGCGGGTCCACCACCTGCGCGCCGGCGTCGAGCGATCCGTCAACGTCCAGCTTCGCCAGCGGGCAGAGCACGCCGCCGCGGCTGCGGCCACGGCCGCCCCGCCGCCACACGACCAGGAAGGATTGTCCACGTGAGCGCCCCACGCGACGACTCCACCCGCCTTCGTCACTTCTTGCTTGGTGACGTGAGCGACGCCGAGCGCGAGGCCATCGAACGCCAGTGCCTGGCCGAGCACAGTCTGATCTTCGATCAGCTCGTCGTCCTTGAAGACGAGCTGCGCTTCGATTATTTGCAGGGACGACTGACGCCAGCCGACTACGCGCGATTCGAGCGCCGCTACCTTTCCGATCAGGACGGACGAGACAAGGTCGCGTTCGCGCAGGCGATGATGCTTGCCGCCGACGGGACGCCGATTGTGTCCGCGCCACCGCCGCCGGCCAAGCCGTCGCGCGCGTACATCATGGCGCTCTCTGCGCTTGCGCTGGCTGTCACTGGCCTCGCCGTGACGACCTGGCGCGAGTACACCGACAGCAGCCAGCTCAGACAGGAGCTGGCCAAGGCGCAGTCGGGCGTGTCGCAAGCGTCGACGGACCTCGCCGCAGCACAGGCGGAATCGGCCAAGAACACCGCGAACCTCGCCTCGGTGCAGGCCGCCGCCGTCGCCGCAAAGGACGAGCTGGCCCGCGAGCAAGCGCAGCTGCAGCAGCTGCAGCAGGAACTCGAGGCGACGAAGAGGGCGACCACGCCGGCGCACGCACCCACGCCGACGCCCGAGCCGACGGCCGGCGGGCTGTCGTCACTCACGTTGAAGCCGGGCCTCATCAGCTCCGGTCAGGAGCTCGCGAAGATCGATGCGAACGCCGCGCAGAAAGGCGTCCAGTTGTCACTGACGCTTCCCGGAGGCGTCGGCAACTATCCCGTCTACGCCGCAGCGTTGCTGAGCGCCGACGGCCGCCCGGTCTGGACGGCCGCGCATCTCACGCGCGCCGGCAAGGCGGTGGCCTTCACGATTCCAGCCGGCCGTTTGAAGCGCGCCGACTATCAGGTGCTGCTGCGCGGCATCCTCAATGACGGACGACCGGAGGATCTCGCCGGATATGCGTTCAGAGTGGCACAAGCCCAGAAAGCGCCATAGACCGGCGCCGATCAAGTTAGAAGTTAGAAGCCAGAAGTTAGAAGTGTCGGAGCATACGCTTCACTTCTGAACCTTTAACTTCTGGTCCCAACTTCTAACTTCTGGCTTCCGACTTCTAACTTTCCTAGAGCGTGCCCTTCAAGCCCAGCGTGTCCGCGCGTTCGCGCATGAACGTGATGACGTTGGTGATGTGCTCGTCGAGCGGCAAGCCGAGCTCTTCGGCGCCCTTCCGCAGATCCTCGCGCGGCACCGCGCGCGCGAACGCTTTGTCCTTCATGCGCTTGATGACGGATGAGGCTTCCAAATCGAGCACGCTCTTCGAGGGACGCACGAGCGAGGCGGCGGAAATGAAGCCCGCCATCTCGTCGCAGGCGAACAGCGTCTTCTCCAGCCGACTCTCGCGCGTGACGCCGCTGTAGTCGGCGTGCGAGAGGATCGCGCGCGTCACCCACTCGGGATAGCCGAGCCCCTTGAGGATCTCAACGCCACGAAATGGATGATTCTCGCGATCCGGATACTTTTCGTAATCGAAGTCGTGCACCAGCGCGACGAAGCCCCACGCCTCCTCGTCCTCGCCCCAAAGTCGCGCGTAGCCGCGGACGGCCGCCTCGACGGCAAGCAGGTGCTTGCGCAGGCTCTCGGCCTGCACGTGCTCGGTGACGAGCGCCCACGCGCGGTCGCGTGAGATCAGCGGATCGCTCATGAACCTGAACCTCCTGGAAACTTGCGCGCCCGCGCGATCACGCTGAGCGCCTTTTCCGTCAGCCGATACGGCTCGAGCGCGTCGGGACTCGCCAAGACGGCATCCGTCACGTCGGAACCGGCTTCGAGTCTACCGTGCCGCGGCCGGCACAGGTAGTCGACGAGCACGAAGTGGTACCGCACCGCGCCGTGTTCGTCGAACAAGATGCGATCGAACACGTCGACGACAGGACCGACGTCGACGTCGAGGCCGGTCTCCTCGCGAATCTCGCGCGCGACGCCGGCCTCGAGCGACTCGCCGACTTCGAGCGCTCCGCCGGGCAAGCTCCACTGCCCCGCCAGCGGTTCGTGCTGGCGCCTGACCAGCACGACGCGTCCGTCCTCCATGATGACCACGGCGCCGACGCCAACGACCGGTCGTGACGGATAGTGGCGTGACGACGGCTCGGGCGGCTCACCGCCATCTTTCGCAAGCGTCTCGTCGGCGGGCAGCTCGCGCGCGACGCTGCGATGCCGGCGGATGCGCCCGTCCTCGACCCAGAAATCCGATTGTCCGGAAAAATACCGTGTCCCCCCGCCTGAGTCCGGCTCGAGCACGGCGCGCCATCGTGCGCGCGCCCACCCCCAACCGGTCTCCATCCCGCCGATCTGCCGGACCTCCACGCGATGGCCGCCGGGCAGCGCGCCGGCAAACTCGCGAAGCTCTTCCGTCCACCGCTCGCGCGCCGCCGCGCGGCCGACGTACACCGCCGGGTCGGACGTGAACACGTGCTCGAGCACACACTCGTCGTGGTACGCGGCGACGATCGCGTCCAGATCGCCTCGATTGAGCGCGCGATACCACTCGCGGACGACGTCGAACGAGTCCTTCATCGCGTCACTCGCCCATCACTTTGACGACGACGCGCTTCTTGCGGCGGCCATCGAACTCGCCGTAAAAGACCTGCTCCCACGGTCCGAGATCGAGCGCGCCCTTGGTGATCGGCAAGAGAACCTGGTGGCCCATCAGCATGCGCTTGAGGTGTGCATCCGCGTTGTCCTCGCCGGTCTGATGATGGCGGTACGGCTGGCCCGACGGCGCCAGCTTCTCGAGCCACACGTCGAAATCGTGCAGGAGCCCGTCCTCCCAATCGTTGACGAACACCGACGCCGTGATGTGCATCGCCGAGACCAGCACCATGCCCTCTTTGACACCGCTCGCCTGCACGATGCGCGCGACCTCGTCGGTGATGCGCACGAACTCGCGTCGCTGCTTGGTGTTGAACCAGAGGTAATCGGTGTGAGTGCGCATAAGGCGAAAAAAGACGCCGGGAGTCTTTTCGGATGAGCTCCTACGAAAAGACTCCCGGCGTTTTTAACGACGCTTCCGCGTTGAAGTCGAGCGGTGACGTTTCGCCGCGCTCGAGCTTGCGCAGCCCGGCTGCGGCGATCATCGCCGCGTTGTCGGTCGCGAGCGCCAGCGCCGGCACGAAGACCGGCAGGCCCTCGCGCGCGCCTCGAGCGACCGCGTCATATCGAAGACGGCTGTTGGCCGAGACGCCGCCGGCGATCCCGATGCTGCGCGCGCCGAGCCATTGCGCCGCGGCGAACGTGCGATCGATCAAAGACTCGACGACCACGCGCTGAAAACTCGCGCAGACGTCGGCGACCTCCTGTCGCGTGAGCGGACCAGCGTCGGCCGGTACGGTGAGTCCCGTCGCGACCGGCACGCCGCGCTCCTGGAGATACCGCACGACGGCCGTCTTGAGTCCCGAGAAGCTGAATTCCGCGAGGTGCTTGACGCCCGGCGGAAACGGCGTCAAGAGATCCGGCGGCGGCGGATTGCGATCCTTGTGCGTCAACCGCGTGCGCGGAAAATCGACGGCTTGATCGTTACCCTCGCGCGCCATTTTGTCGATCGGCGGCCCGCCCGGATAGCCGAGGCCCAGGAGCTTGGCCACCTTGTCATACGCCTCCCCTGCCGCATCGTCTCTCGTGCGGCCGACGAGCGAGTACGCCCCAGGCTCTGGCACGAAGTACAGGCTCGTGTGGCCGCCGGAGACGACGAGCACCGCCGACGGCAGGGGAATCTGACCATGCTCGAGAAAGATCGACTCGATGTGGCCCGCAAGGTGGTGGACGGCGACGAGCGGCTTGCCGAGGCTCGCGGCGACGGCCTTCGCGAACGACACGCCGACGAGCAATGAGCCGACGAGGCCAGGCCCCTGCGTGACCGCGAGGGCGTCGACGTCCGTCCAGCCGACTTCCGCGTCGCTCATCGCGCGCTCGACGACCCCGCAGATGTCGCGCACGTGCTGACGCGACGCAATCTCGGGCACGACGCCGCCCCACTCGCGATGGATCTTGGCCTGCGACGCGATGACGTTCGAGCGAATCTGCCAGGGACGCAGCGCCTCGCCGGTGGTCGCCACGACCGCCGCGGCGGTTTCGTCGCAGGATGTTTCAATGCCAAGAACGTTCATGACAGGCCAGGCACGTCGGGTACATCAGGTACATCAGGTACATCAGGTACATCAGGTACATCAGGTACATCAGGTACATCAGGTACATCAGGTACGTCGGGTCCAAGGAACGAGCTAACGCGGTCAGCTTCTTTCATTTCTTCAAGCGTAAAACCAACCTACGAAATGTTGACGGGTTTCAGGTTCGTGGCACCTGACGAACCCGACGTACCCGACGTACCGGCAGAGAAGAGTTCTCTTAGCGACTGATCGTACGGCGGCCTGGCAATTCCTTTTTCCGTGATGATGCCGGCGACGAGACGCGCGGGCGTCACGTCGAACGCCGGGTTCCAGACGCTCGCGCCCTCCGGCGCCAGCCGGGTCGGTCCGAGGTGCGTGATCTCGCGCTCGTTGCGCTGCTCGATGGGAATGTGGTCGCCGTCGGGCGTCGCCAGGTCGATGGTCGAGAGCGGCGCGGCAACATAGAACGGCACGTTGTGCGCCTGGGCCATCATCGCGACGGTGTACGTCCCGATCTTGTTGGCGACGTCGCCGTTGGCGGCAATGCGATCGGCGCCGACGACCACGAAATCGACGTCGCCTTGGCGCATCAGCGGACCCGCCATGCTCTCGGTGATGACCGTCGTCGGCACGTGGTCGCGCACGAGCTCCCACGCCGTCAGCCGCGCGCCTTGCAGGAACGGCCGCGTCTCGTCGGCGAACACCTGCGTGACCTTGCCCTGTTCGGCGGCCGCCCGAATCACGCCGAGTGCGGTGCCATAGCCGGCCGTCGCGAGCGCGCCGGCGTTGCAGTGCGTGAGGATGCGGGCGTGGGCGGGCACGACCTCCGCGCCGAACCGACCCATGGCCCGACAACTGGCGACGTCCTCGTCGTGAATCGCCTGCGCTTCGCGCTCGAGCCTCGTCTTGAGCTCGTCGACCGACTGGCCCTCGCGCACGCCATCGCCAAACGCTCGCTTCATGCGCTCGATCGCCCAGAAAAGATTGACGGCCGTCGGCCGCGTGCCGGCCATGAGCAGACACAGTTTGTTGAACTCGACGGCGAACTGCTTGGTGCCCGGCGCCTTACTGCGGCGCATGCCGAGCGCCAGACCCATCGCCGCCGCCACGCCAATCGCCGGCGCACCGCGAATCACCATCGTCTTGATCGCTTTGGCGACTTCCTGCGGCGTCTTGCAGCGAACGTAGATTTCCTGACCGGGCAGCTTGCGCTGATCGATCATCACCACGGCATCGGGTTGCCACTCGATCGTTGGTAGCACGAGGAAATCATATCGGATCAGGCATCAGGAGCCAGGCATCGGGCACCGGCATGCGCGCCTGGACTCGCTGGTGCCAAGTGACGGGTGCCGGGTGCCTGATCTATTTGAGCAGTCGCCGATCAAACGGCAACGGCAACAGTTCGCTCATCCGCAAGCGCGCCGTTTCGTGCGTGAGGTTCGCCATGATGACCGTGATGTCGCCGCAGTACTCCCACAGCAGCTGACGGCAGGGCCCGCATGGCGGCGTTGGCGCGGCCGTGTCGGCGACGACGGCGATAGTCGTGAAATCGCGGGCGCCCTCGGAGATCGCCTTGAGCAACGCGACGCGCTCGGCGCAGACGGTCAGCGCGTACGTCGCGTTCTCGACGTTGCAACCCGTGTAGATCGTGCCGTCGCGCCCGAGAAGCGCGGCGCCGACTTTGAAATGCGAGTACGGCGCCGACGCGTGCTCGCGGGCGGCACGCGCGGACGCGATGAGCCGATCAGAGTCGCTCAAGAATGCCCTCCAGGAGCGCGATGAACTGCCCTCGCACGCGACCTGTCGTCTCAATCACTTCCTCGGCGGTAATCGGCTGCGGCAGAATTCCAGCGGCCATGTTCGAGATGCAGGAGATGCCGAGCACCTCGATACCCATGTGCCGCGCGACGATCGCTTCGGGCACCGTGGACATGCCCACCGCGTCGGCGCCGAGGGTGCGAAACGCGCGAATTTCCGCGGGCGTTTCGTAGCTCGGCCCGCTCACGGCGACGTACACGCCGTGTTCGACCTTGATCGATGCGGCCGCCGCGGCCTTGTCCGCTATCGCGCGCAGCCGCTTCGAGTACACCTCGGACATGTCGGGAAATCGCGGCCCAAGCCGCTCGTCGTTCGGTCCGACGAGCGGATTGACGCCCATGAGATTGAGGTGATCGTCGATCACCATCAACGCGCCTTCGCCGAAGTTCGTGTTGATGCCGCCGGCGGCGTTCGTCAAGAGCAGCGTCTTGACGCCAAGGCGTCCGAGCACGCGCACGGCAAACGTTACGGTCTCGACCGGATGACCTTCGTAGAAGTGCACCCGGCCCGAGAGCGCGAGCACGTGGCGACCACGCGCCTCGCCTGCCACAAGCTTGCCGGCGTGCCCGACGATGCGCGAGGCGGGCCAGTACGGAATGGTCTCGTAGGGCATCGTCTGCGCGCCGGCGAGGCTCTCGGCAAAGCTCCCGAGGCCTGATCCGAGCACCACGGCGGTTTCAGGAACCGGAGCGAGGCGACTCCGCAGGTACGCCGCGGCTTCCTCGATGTGCGCGAACGCGAGAGGAATGAGGTTCACAAGAGAATCGCCGCGATGCACGCGGACGCGAAGTTCGCGAGCGTGCCGGCGAGCATCGCGCGCAGGCCGAGCCGCGCCAGGTCGTGGCGCCGCTCGGGCACGAGCGCGCCGATGCCGCCGATTTGAATGCCGATGGAGGAGAAATTCGCGAAGCCACACAGCGCGAACGTCGCGACTGTGAACGATCGGGGATCGAGCGAGGCCTTCAGCGGGCCGAGCTGCGCGAACGCGATGAACTCGTTGAGCACCATCCTCGTGCCGAGCAGATTGCCGATGACCGAGGCGTCGCGCCAAGGCACGCCCAGACACCACGCGATCGGCGCAAAGACCCATCCGAAGACCTTCTGGAGGCTGAGATCGGGCATGTGAATCCAGCCGCCGACCCAACCCATGACGGCGTTGGTGAGGGCGATGAGCGCGACAAACGAGATCAACATCGCGATCACGTTCATGGCGAGGTGAAGCCCCTCGCCCGTGCCGCGGCCGGCTGCGTCGATCACGTTGACGTCAGTCTTTTCGACGTTCAGCTTCACCGTGCCCATCGTTTCGGGCACGGCCGTCTCGGGGACGAACATCTTGGCCATCATCAGCGTGCCCGGCGCCGTCATGATGACGGCCGTGAGCAGGTGCTTCGGCTCGATGCCGAACGCGATGTAGGCGGCCATGATGCCGCCGGAGATGTGCGCCATGCCCGACGTCATGACCGTCATCAGTTCCGACTCGGTCATACGCGGAAGGTACGGGCGAATGGTCAGTGGCGCCTCCGTCTGGCCCATGAAGATGCTCGCGGCGACGTTCAGCGACTCCGCGCCGCTCGCGCCCATGACCCGGTTCATGACGAGCGCGAACAGACGCACGACGACCTGCATGATCCCGAAGTAATACAGAATCGCGAAGAGCGCCGCGATGAAGATGATCGTCGGTGCGATCTGAAACGCGAAGATCGTTCCGTACTGCGCGCCGTCGGGACCGAGCACTTTGGTCATGATGTCCGTCCAGACCGGCTGATTGCCGATCGGACCGAACACGAAGGACGAGCCCACCGCCGCAAAGCCCAGCAGATCCCGAATCTTGTCGCCGAGCACTTCGAACACGCGCTGCCCGACGCTCGTTTTGATCACGATCACGGCGAAGAGGAACTGCAGGCCGAAACCCCACAAGATCGTCCGGCCGCGAATCGCACGCCGGTTCGTCGAGAGCGCGTACGCGATGAACGCAATGAGCGCCAATCCGCACAACGGTTGCAAACGGGCCATGTGACTCCTCTTCGGCGCTTAGTGCTTGGTGCTGAGTGCTTGCACCATCAATGAACCACTCCGATGACCAGCGGCTGCACCGGCGGGGCGGTGTCTGCGATCTCGACAGCGCGATCGAGCAGCTCTCTCGCGGCGAACACCCGATCGGCCGCGCCGCACGCGATCACCAACACGGGCTCCCCTGCCTGCACCGCCGTACCGATTGGCGCGGCGATGTCGATGCCCACGGCGTGGTCGACCGCCGCGTCAGCGCGATCACGACCGGCGCCGAGCACGACCGCCGCCCGGCCAATCAGTCCCGCGTCGAGCCGCGCGACGACGCCCGTACGGGGCGCTCGCCAGGGTTCTTTGTGCTCGGCCACTGGCAGGCGCCAGTAATGGTCGATCACCTTCGGATCGCCGCCCTGGGCCGCCACAACCTTGCGAAACACCTCGAGCCCGGCCCCGCTCGAGAGGGCCCGCCTCACCCGCCGCTCGGCATCCTCATCGCCGGTCGCGACCCCAGCGGCCACGAGCATCCGAGCGGCGAGCCGGACGGAGAGGGCCTCGACATCGGGCGGCCCGTGGCCTTTCAGCGTCTCGATCGATTCGATGACCTCGTTCGAGTTGCCGACGGCGCGACCGAGCGGCGCGTCCATCGACGTCAGGAGCGCTTCGGTCTCGACGCCGTTGCGCTTCGCGATGCCGCACAACCACTCGGCGAGCTGCCGCGCGTCGGCCTCCGTCTGCATGAACGCCCCGCGGCCGACTTTGACGTCGAGCACGAGCGCGCCGATGCCTTCGGCGATCTTCTTGCTCAGAATCGACGCGCAGATGAGCGGGATGCTCTCGACCGTGCCCGTGACATCGCGCAACGCGTAGAGTCGGCGATCGGCCGGCGCGATCTCGTCGGTCTGACCGATCATCACGCAGCGAGTCGCGGCGAGCACGCTTCGCATCTCATCGAGCGACAGCCGTGTGCGGAATCCGGGAATCGCTTCGAGCTTGTCGAGGGTGCCCCCGGTGTGCCCGAGGCCGCGGCCCGACATCATCGGCACCAGCGCGCCGCACGCCGCCGCTAGCGGTGCAAGCACCAGCGACAGTTTGTCGCCGACGCCGCCGGTCGAGTGCTTGTCGACGGGTGTGCCGCCGAATTCCGAAAGATCCAACCGCCGTCCCGATCGCACCATCGCGTCGGTGAGCACGGCGGCTTCATCGAGCGTCATACCGCGAAGCACGATCGCCATGAGCATCGCGGCGAGTTGATAGTCGGGCCACGATCCGTCGGTCGCGCCGGCGACGAACGCGCGTAGATCGTCGTCGGCAAGCGCACGGCCGTCCCGCTTCGAACGAATCAGATCGACCGCGCGCATGCGGGGCCAAGTATAGTGGGAAACCATGACCGACACGGCGCGCGTGCTGCTGACAGCCGCGGTGCTTTCGGGCTCGGCGCTCGGCGTGCTCGCCTGGCGCGTGGGACGGACCGATCCCAGTCAGCCCGCGCGGCTCGTCGGCGAGCTCCGGGTCGCGCAGTGGGCGGCGCTCGTGCTCGCCGCGACGGCCGGTCTGCCGATGGGACTCGCGGTCGCGCTGCCGTCGATGCCCGACGCGCACCTCGATGCCGCGATCGGTGTCGGCTTCGTCGCGCTCGCGGGTCTGGTTCTCCTGCGCGAGCCTCGCGACGGATTGTTTCTGGCGGCCGCCGCGTACATCCTCCACGCGCTCGTCGATCTCGCGCATCGGCCGGGATGGCTGTCGCCCGATCTCGCGCCGCGGTGGTATATCGTCGGCTGCGCCAGCTACGACGTCTATATCGCGGCGCTCTGTTACTGGGCGCGCCGCCGCTAGCGCTGGCCCCCGATCACGATGACTCGTCGCGTCCTCGCGTGCATTTCCCTCGCGGTCGCGCTCGCCGGCCTCGGCCTTGCGGCGCAGACGCCCGCGCGCGGTCCCGTCCCGCCGCGGCTCGTGGTACTGCTCGTCATCGACCAGTTCTCCGGTGAGTACCCGGATCTCTACGGCCAGCAATGGACGCACGGTCTCGCGCGGCTCTTCAATGGCGGCGCGGTCTTTCCTCTTGCGGCATACCCGTACGCCGACACCGTCACGTGCTCTGGTCACTTCACCATCGGCACGGGCGCGCTACCGCACACGCACGGCATGGTGGGCGACGACTGGTACGACCCGGTCACCAAGCGTTTGCCCGAGTGCACGACCGATCCGGAAGCAACGTCGGTGCCGTTCGGCGGCGGCGCGGGCACCGAGCATCACAGCGGACGCGCAACGATGACGCCCTCGTTCGCCGACGAGCTGCGATTGCAGTCGGCGCGTCTGCCGAAAGTTCTATCGATCTCGCTCAAAGCGCGGTCCGCGATTGGCCTAGCCGGACGCGGCGGCCCTGGCACGATGGTGATCTGGAACGAGGCCAACGGCACCTGGGCGACTTCCGATGCCTACACGAAGACCGCATGGCCCGACGTGGACGCGTACGTGCGCGCGCATCCCGTTGCGGCGGCGTACGGCCAGACGTGGACGCGTCTCCTGCCGCCGTCCTCGTACCTTTTTGAAGACGACGGCGTCGGCGAGAGCGCGCCAGCTGGCTGGACGCGGACGTTCCCGCACGAGCTGAAGAGTCCAACCGGACAACCGGATCGAGCGTTCATCGCGCTCTGGGATCGATCGCCGTGGATCGATGCGTACGTCGGCGAGATGGCGAGTGCGCTCGCCGTGAAGCTGCGGCTCGGTCAAGACGCCGGTACGGACGTGCTGGCGCTCGGGTTCTCCGCGCTCGACGAAGTCGGACACGATTTCGGCCCGCATAGTCACGAGGTACAAGACGTCATGGCGCGTCTCGACGTCGTCATCGGGTCGCTGCTCGACACGCTCGACAAGTCCGTGGGCGCCGGCAAGTACGTCGTCGCGCTCTCGGCCGATCACGGTATCGCGCCGATTCCTGAGCAGGCGGCCGCGCTCGGCGTCAACGCCGGTCGCACGCGCTCGGCCGACATCCGTCAAGCCGCGCAAACGACGCTGGCGAAGCTGCTCGGCGAGGGCACGTTCTATGGCGGATTCTCAGAGATGAGTCTCTACCTGACGCCCGGCACGGTCGATCTGCTGCGCGCGCGCACGGGAGCGACTGACGAGCTCAAGAAGGCGCTGGCGGCGGTGCCTGGCGTCGCGCGGGTTTACGGACCGGACGAAATCGCCCAGTCGACGCCGACCGACGATCCGATCCTCCGCGCAATCCGGCTCGGCTATTTCCCAGGCCGCACTGGAGACTTCGTCGTCGTGCCGAAACCGTACTGGCCAATCGTCAGCGCCGGAACCACCCACGGCACGCCGTATGGATATGACCAGCACGTCCCGGTGCTGTTCTACGGCGCGGGCATTCGGGCCGGGCGATACCTCTCGGAAGCGACACCTGCCGACATTGCGCCGACACTCGCCGCGCTCTGTGGCATCACGCTGTCGCAGGCCGATGGTCACGTTCTGCAGGAGGCGCTGAAGTAACACATGAAGTCGGTGGCGCTCGCCTCTTCGTTCGTTGCTCTGGGCGTGCTCGCAGCCGCGCCGGCGATCACGGCGCAAGCGCCCGTCGTCGGCCGTCAGATCGTGGCGAGCGCGAACTCGCTCGGACGCGGCTTCTCGGACGTCGGGGCGCTCGTCGAGTTGCGCGAGTGGAACGCGCTCGTGATCGGCTGGCTGCAAAGCGGGGACCTCACGCGCGTGTCGAGCACCGCGGACCTCTTCGTGCCCGGACGAACGATCGAGCGGCTGCAGCAATCGCATCACGGCGTGCCGGTCTGGAGCGGAGACATTCGACGGCAACTGAACGCGTTCGGACAAGCGGAATCGATCTTCGGCACGTACTATCCGAACGTCGACATCGACACGACGCCGGCGATCACCGAGAGTCGCGCCGCCTTCCTGCTCGCCGCCGTTGGTCACGGCGCGCCCGGACCGGCCGATCCGGTTGATCTCGAGATCTTGCCCTCGGCGACCGGCTTCCATCTCGCATGGACGGCGGACGTTGTGTCCGTTGACGACGCGATCATGCGTCGCATTTTCATCGACGCGTCGTCCGGCGCGGCGCTCTTGAGTTACGACGACACCTGGACACAGGTGCCAGCGGGCAACGATCAGCCGCACTCGGTGTTCGACATGCGCGGCGACGCCACCAGTGTGGCGCGCGCGCTCTCGGGCGAGATGCGACTCGCAGCGCCGGACGCGAGCACGCTTGGCGATCCGGAGACGCGCGTTTCCATCGACGAAGCGCAGGCGTGCCTCGACGCGACGAACGATTTCTTCCAGCGTCGGTTCGGACGCGCCGGCCTCGACAATCACGGCCGACGCGTGCGCCTGCTGATCAACCCCCAGATGGATCCGGCGGCGAGCGATCCCTATCCGAAGTTCGCAGCAGGCGCGTACTACGGCGGCGGAGACGTCGTGCTAGGCGCTCGCGCCGGCGGCCAGTCGTTCCTCGACGTGCTCGGCCTGGTCGCCCATGAGGTCGCGCACGGCATCACCGAATACAGCTCGGGCTTGATCTATCTCGACGAATCGGGCGCGCTGAACGAGGCGTTCTCCGACATCATGGCCACTTCAGCGCGGCTGGACGTCGAAACCGCGGGCGGCACGACAGATCCGCGCTGGCCGGACGCCTTCACGAGCGCGCAGGCTCAGACGACGGCGACGACGGAGGACAACGGCGGCGTGCACGCGAACGCCGCGACGATCACGCATGTGTTCTGGCTTGGCGCGACGACGGCGGACCGCAAGGAGATCGAACGCGTCTTCTATCGCGCGTTCACGTCGCTCCTTCCCGCCAACGCGACGTTCAGCATCGCACGCGCCGCGACAATTCAATCAGCGATCGACCTCGACGGCGCCGGAAGCGACGTCGAACGCGCCGTGACTGCCGCTTGGGCCGCAGGCCTCCGATGAAAACGCCGTTCGCACGCCGCGTGCTGGGCGTGCTCCGGCGGATCCCGCCCGGGCGGATCGTGACCTACGGCGAAGTCGCGCGTTTGGCCGGACGTCCCGGCGCCGCACGCGCTGTCGGCAACATCATGCGGCAGGCAGACGAGCCTGGGCTGCCCTACCATCGCGTGGTCGCCTCGGGCGGAAAGCTCGGCGGATATACGTCCCTGCAACTCAAGGCCGCGCTGCTCTCGGCCGAGGGTCTGGTCGTGCGTGGCCGACGTATCGTCAAGCACCAGCAACACCTCTGGCCGTCGACACGCTCGGACGGGCGCTCGCGACGATGAGGAACCGGCTGGCGTCCGGATTCGTTCTTCTAAAGAGTTGTCGTGAATCCCACCGCTTCCCGCCCCGCGCGAGGGCCGCTGGCCCGCCGCGCTTTTGCGGGCCAGGCAACGCCGGCCCGCCAGGCCGTCGTCTAATCCAATGAACGAGATCCGGCCGGGACACGAGGATCTGGCGCTGGCCGAGCGATGCCGTTCCGGCGTCCCGGGCGCGTTCGAGGAGCTCTATCGGACGCACGCGCCGAGGCTGTTCGGTCTGGCGTGCCGCATGGTGGGCCGCACTGAAGCGGAGGACCTCCTACAGGACATCTTTTTGACGGCGCACCGGAAGCTCGGGTTGTACAAGGGTGAGTCGTCGCTTGGCACGTGGTTGTTCCGGCTGGCCACGAACCAGTGCCTGGACTACCTGCGGAGCCGCGGTGCGCGGTTCGCGCAGATGACCGACACGCTCGAGGACGAGCCGGTGTCGGCCGTGACGGGCACGATGCGGAGCGCGATCGACAAGCTCGATCTCGAGCGCGCGCTCGCGACGCTGCCCGCCGGCTGCCGCGCCGTGTTCGTGCTGCACGACGTCGAAGGACTCGAGCACAAGGAGATCGGCGAGCTGCTGGGCGTCTCGGACGGCACGTCGAAGTCGCAGTTGCACAAAGCGCGTTTCCGGCTGCGCGGCGTCTTGACGACCCAGCCGGCCGCGCCAGGATCACGATGATGAACTGTCAGGACGTCGAGCTTCGCGCGAGCGCCTACGTCGACGGCGAGCTGGCCGCCGACGAGCAGGCCGCCGTGTCCGCGCATCTTGCGACGTGCGCCGCATGCCGCGCGATCGTCGAGGACCTGACGCGTCTGCGCAACACGGCCCGATTGCTCGGTCCGATCGCCCCGCCCGATCACATTTGGCTCGAGGTCGCCGGGCAGATTCGACTGAGCGATGCGCCCGCGGCTGTCGAGGCGCCTCGACCGTCCACGCGCTCAGGCGCGTGGCAGTGGCTGAGCCTCGCGGCCGCGCTCGTGCTCGTCACGCTGGCGGCCTACGCCGTCATGCGCTATCAATCCGCCCCGAGTCAGCCTCCGTCGCAGGCCGGCAACGCCGCTACCACCGGCTCCGTCGAAACGGTGACGCAGGAGCTGTCGCTCGCGCTCGAGCACTACGACAAAGCGATTGCCGAGCTCGAGACGCTGGCCAAGAGCAACGACGGCACGATCGATCCGGTGACGGCGGCGACGCTGCAGCACAACCTCACGGTCATCGATCAGGCGATTGCGGAAAGCCGCGCGGCACTTACGGCGAACCCGCAGAGCCAGCCGGCGTTCGACAGTTTGATCGACGCGCTGCGGCAGAAAGTCAGCGTCCTGCAGACGACCGTGGCGCTGATGAACGAGATGCGGCGCGGGAACCAGGTGGGCGCCGCGCGGATCGTCGGCGGCGCGGGCCGGTCCTGAGCGCGAGCGGAAGAGATTTCAGATGAGGTGCGTATGCGAGCGATGAGCGTGGGGCGCGTGACGACGGCGTGCGGTCTGGTTCTGGCGATGGCCGCGCCGGCACTCGCGCAGGACGTTCGGGTCCAAATCAAGATCGACCCCGAAGTCGTCCAGCAGATCCGGGAGATCGTTCGCGACGCGGCGCAGTCGGACGCGGGCCGCGAAATCAGCGATGCCGTGCGCGACGCGGTGCGCGAGACCACGCGCGTGATGCCGATGGTCAACGGCCTCATCGCGTCCGGCGCCTTTCAGGATCGCAACTTCCGCGCCGAGCAGAAGGACACGCAAACCAAGACCGTCGCGATTGGCGCGAACGGCTCGCTCGATCTCAAGAACATCAGCGGCGACGTGATCGTGAACGCCGGCAGCGGGCGGGACGCGACGATTCAGATCGTGCGCGTGTCGCACGGGCGGACCGACGCCGACGCGAAGACCGGGCTCGACCGCGTGCACGTCGACGTCAACACCAGCGGCGATCGGACGACCGTCGCGGCCATCTACCCGAACGAGAACCGCGCGCCATACAGCGTCTCGGTCGACTACATCGTGACCGCGCCCGCGGGCACGCGCCTCACCGTCTCGAGCGTGTCGGGCGACGTCAACGTGAAGGGCATTACCGGCGACGTCGCGGTCAGCGTCATCAGCGGCGGCATCAAGATCGATCACGCCAACGTCTCGTCGGCGACGACGATTTCTGGGGACGTCACCGGGACGGCGCTTTCGTCGACCGGCGGATTGACCATCTCGAGCGTGAGCGGCACCACCACGCTGACGCAGATCAAGTGCAAGCGCCTGTCCGCAAGCGTCGTCAGCGGCGACGTCGTCGCGCACGACGTGACGTGCGACAGCGCCGAGCTCAAGAACACGTCAGGCGAAGTCGATTTCTCGGGCGCCCTCACGCGCGGCGGACGCTATGAATTTCAAACGCATTCGGGCGGCGTGAAGCTGGCACTCAGCGGATCGGTGGGGTTCGATCTTCAGGCGAGCACGTTCTCGGGACAGATTCGGCTGGAGCCGCCGCTCCAGCTGCAAGGCGCCAGCCTGACGCGCCGCTCCGCCCGCGGCACGGTCGGCGACGGCGGAGCCGTCGTGACCGCGACCGCGTTCAGCGGCGACGTCGTCATCGTCAAGAAGTAGCCAGCGTCAGGTGAATCAGGTAGTGCGTCCCGCCGTGATTAATCCACACGCGCAGGTAGTCGGCACCCTTGAGCATATCGACGCGCGCGGTGCCGGCAGCCGGAGCTTTCTCTTTTGAGATGGTCTTCACGTCCGCGCCCGTGACGACGGTCGCGAGCTCCTTGCCCTTGACCTGGCCGCCCTGCACGAACTCGACCCACTTCTCGCTGTCCGCAGACTCGCCGACGACCGACGTCACTGGATCAGACGACAGGCGCACGGTGTAGGTCCCCGCGGCGAGTGGCTGGCCGTTGGCCATGACTTTCTTGTTGATCGTCACCGAGCCGAGCGACTGCGCGTTGGCTTGTGCGCTCGCCCGCGCCGGCAGCACCAGCAAAGCGGCCGCACATGCGACACCCGCGACTGTCAGCAGTCTTCCTCGAGCCATGGATAACCCCCTAATTGATTATACAAACCAAGTCAGGCCTTGGGCATCGGCCCTGGGCATGAGCTGCGGGCTGGGACACTGGCCGGTGCCCATGCCGAGTACCGAGCGCCCGAGTCCTAAATGGCCATGAGGTCAAACTGTTCGTGGTGCAACTGCTCGTCGGATCGCACGGTGACCGGCCGTCCGACCGATTGTTCGAGCTCCTTGAAGACGCTCCGGCTCTCCTCTTTCAAGGCGCGCGCGATTTCAGGGTTGACCCTTAGGACAAGGCTATAGCCATCAAGGTCCCCACTGACCTTTTTGACTTCGGTAAGGATGTCGTAGCAGATCGTGGCGCTCGTCTTAATCGTCCCGGTGCCCGAGCAGTAAGGGCACGGCTCGGTGAGCTGGCGCTCGAGACTGCTCTTCACGCGCTTGCGCGTGATGATGATCAAACCGAAGTCCGACACCTGCACCGATTTCGACGGCGCGCGATCCTTCCGCAGCTCTTGCTCGACCGCCTGCGCGACCTTCTGGCGGTTCTTCTTCTCCTCCATATCGATCAGGTCGAGCACGATGATGCCGCCGAGATCGCGGAGGCGCACTTGGCGCACGATTTCTTTCACGGCCTCGAGGTTCGTCTTGACGATCGTGTCCTCGAGCCGGCCGGCCGACTTCTTGCCGATGTAGCGCCCTGTGTTCACGTCGATCGCGACCAGCGCTTCCGTCTGGTTGACGACGATGTAGCCACCTGACTTGAGCCAGACCTTGCTGCGCAGCGCCTTGTCGATCTCGCTCTGGACGCCGTACTCGTCGAAGATCGGGTAGTCCTTCGTGTAGCGCTTCACGCGGCTGAGCATGTTCGGCATGATGCGCCCGACGAACTGCGTCACCCTCCGGTATTCGGTCTCATCGTCAAGACGAATCGCGGAGTATTGCTCGGTCAGCAAATCGCGCAGGAGCTTCGTGACGAGACTTTCCTCGCGGAAGAGCACCGCCGGCGTACGCTCGGACTCGCGGCGCCGCTGCACTTCGGTCCAGACCTGCTGGAAGTACGCAAGGTCGACGAGCAGATCTTCTTCGGATCGGTTGGCCGCCGCCGTGCGGATGATGACGCCGCCGGGGATTCCCGACTGCTCGCGGAAGCGCTGGACGATGCCGCGCAGGCGCCGGCGCTCGTCGCGTGAATCGATTTTGCGCGAGATGCCGATGTGGTCGACCGTCGGCATGTAGACGAGGAAGCGCCCCGGCAGGCTGAGGTGCGACGTGATGCGGGCGCCCTTGGTGCCGAGCGGCTCTTTGACGACCTGGACGACGACCTCCTGGCCTTCCTTCAGGAGGTCTTCGATTTTGGTCGTGGGCGGCGTGCGGTCGCGGTCGCGGCCGCGGCGCTCCTGCCGCTCGGGCCGCTCCTGTTTTTGAGACGGTCGTGGCGCGCCCTCGGCGACGGGAACGCCGTCGGCTGGCGTGTCCTCGGAGGTTGCCGCGACCGTGCCGTTGACTTCCGGCGGCTCGGCACCTACGGCCGGCGAGTCCTCGTCGTCCTCGAGGGCTTCCTCGGTCGGGCTGATGACGTCGGTGACGTAAAGAAACGCGTCGCGTTCGAGACCGAGGTCAACGAACGCCGACTGCATGCCGGGAAGCACTTTGGAGACGCGGCCTTTGTAGACATTGCCGACGACGCCGCGCGAGTGCTCCCGCTCGATGAAAACTTCGACTACCTGATCGTCCTCGAGGATGGCCACACGTGTTTCGTGGCTCGTCGAGGAGATGATCATCTCCTTGTTCATTCGGATAACCCCACTGGGCCGCTTCTGGCGCCAGTGCCCGCGGCACCTCCCTGAGCTCGACGGCGCTCGCGCACACGAAGGCGCAGAGGACACCGAGCATCACGAGGGGTAAGGTGCCGAAGACTTCCAGCATGGACGCGGCCTATCAATTAGTCCGAGGGGCTGTGCCCCGCGGTCTCCCCTACGCGCTCACTGGCGGGGACCCCATGATCCCCGCTCCGTTCGCGCGACTCGCTCGCGCCCGCTCGCTCGTTCATGCGCTCGGGCCGACCGACGGGACGTCAGTTAGTGAACCTTCTCATCCGCACATTGAGGATGAGGCCGAACCCGGCGAGCGTCGCGACGAGCGACGACCCGCCATAACTCATCAGCGGCAGGGTGAGCCCTTTCACAGGGGCCAGCCCGGCCGACATGGTGATGTTGTACAACACTTGCAGCGTAAACCCCGAAATGATTGCGGTGACGAGGAGCGCGCCCGTTCGATCCCGGGCGAGCTTGGCGGCCTCCAGACTTCGCACAATCACGAACAAATACAGACCCAGGGCGACGAGAACGCCGACGAACCCCTGCTCCTCGGCCAGGACCGAGAAGACGAAGTCGTTGTGGGCGACGGGCAGAAACTGGTACGCGCCCTGTGTGCCCTGCCGGAATCCCTTGCCCATGAGTCCGCCGGATCCGACCGTGACGGCGGCCTGAATCTGCTGATAGCCGGCACCTTTCGGGTCCTTCGACGGGTTGAGGAACGATTCGACGCGCGCTTTCTGATAATCGTGGAGGGCGTAGCGCCAGATGATCGGCGAGAGCAGCGCCAGCACCACGGCGGCGATGGCGAGCCAGCGCACGCGCATGCCGGCGAGGTAGGCCACGCCCAGAAACACCGCGAGCAGCGTCGCCGACGTGCCGAAGTCCGGTTGCTTGAAGATCAAGACGAACGGGACGCCGACGAGCGCTGCGCCGACGAGCAACTCGCCCATCGACCGCGCGCTGCGGCCGCGCTCACCGTAGAACATCGCCAGCGTGAGCGCCACGGCGATCCGGGCGAACTCCGAGGGTTGCAAGCTCAAGCCCGGGAGCGCGATCCAGCGCTTGGCGCCCATGCGCGTTGCCCCGAAGAAGTGCACGTATACGAGCGCGAGCACGACCGCCACATAAATCAGGATCGACTGTCGCGTGAGCGTCCGGTAGTCGACGATCATGCAGGCGATGAGCGCGGCGAACGCGACGGGTAGCGCGTAGACCTGGGTCCAGAACTCACTGCCCGGCCGGTTGTTCCGGAAATCCCACGTGACGCTGTAGATCGTCGCCAGCCCGAACAGCGTCAGCACGACAAGCGTGATGAGGAGCCGCGTGTCGAGGTGCGGGAGCAGCCGGCGTTCGACGATCATCGCGGCGGTCCTCCGACACGACCGGTGCCCGGCGCGGCGGCCGGAGCCGCCGGTGCGGTCGATTTCGCCGGCGCCGGCGGCAGCAATCCGGACGATTCGATCGTCGGCAGCGGCTTGCCGTCTTTCTTGGCGAAATAGGTCGAGAGCACGTACTTGGCGACGGGCACCGCCGACGCGGCGCCGTACCCGCCATGCTCGACGAACACGACGCCGGAGATCTCGGCGTCCTCGACGGGCGCGAAGAACTCGAACCAGCTGTTGTCGCGCAGGTCGATCCCCTTGCCCTGGGCCGCGGCCCTGCCTTCCTTCGAGATCACCTGTGAGGTGCCGGTCTTTCCCGCGATGTCGCGTCCCGCCATGCTCGCGCTGTGCGCCGTGCCCTGACCGTTGACGGCGAGCCACAACCCGTCGCGCAGTGGTTGGAGGACGCCGGGCGGGAACGTGAAGATCGATCGCGCCTGTGGCGGCTCGATCGATTGCCAGCCGGTGCCATCGTCAAACGCTTTCACAACGTGCGGGGTGACGACCGTGCCGCCGTTGGCGACGGTCGTGATCATCGTCGCGAGCGAAATCGGCGTGACCGAGACCTGGCCTTGGCCGATCGCGACCGAGATGGTCTCGCCCGGATACCACTTCTCTCCGGTCGTCCGCATCTTCCACTCGGTCGACGGCACGAGGCTCTCCACCTCGTTCGGCAAATCGATGCCGGTTTTTCCCGCAAGGCCAAGCTTCTCGGCGTACTCGTGGATCTGATCGATCTTGAGCAGGTTGCCGACGGTGTAGAAGTACACGTTGCAGGATTCGGCGATCGCGTGTCGCAGATCGAGCGTGCCGTGCGCCTCGTGCTTGTCGCACTGGAATGTGTGGCCGTAGAACGTCGCGTAGCCCGGACACGTGACTTTGAAGTCCGGGGTGATCAGGCCTTCGCTGAGCGCGGCGGTCGTCACCACGACCTTGAACGTCGAGCCGGGCTGGTACTTGCCCTGAATCAGTCGATCCTGCAGCGGCAGCAGCGGGTCGCTGTTGAGCTTCGCCCACGTGTTGCGATCGATGCCGTTGGCGAACGCGTTCGGATCGAACGCCGGCTGGCTCGTCATCGCGAGGATCTCGCCCGTCTTCGGATTCATGAAGACGGCCGCGCCGGCCATGTTGCCCGCGCGGTACGCGTCCTCCAGCGCGCGCTGCAGATCGATGTCGATCGTCAGCTGCAGCCGCTGACCGTCGGTCGGCGGATCCTCGTTCAGCTCTTCAATCTCGCGGCCGACGCTGTTGACGACGACGTTGCGATCGCCGTCGGTGCCCATGAGCCGGTTGTTGTACGACTTCTCGAGGCCGGCCTGCCCAACGATCGCGCCCGACTGCATGCCGTTGAACTCGGGCCGATCGAGCTGCGATTCCTGAATCTCGCTGACGTAGCCGAACAAATGCGCGCCGAGCGCGTCGGCCGGATACGCGCGCGTCGGGACCTGCTGGACGACGACTTCCGGCAGCTCGAGGCTGCGCGCCATCACCGCGGCGACCTGCGCAAAGCTCGCGTGCTCGACGACGGGAATCGGCGCGAACATCGGATCGCGGCGGTGCCGCTGCATCACGTCCTGCAGACGCGCCTCTTCGATGCCGGTCGCGGCCGCCAGACGCGCGATCGCCTCGTTGACGTTACGGCTGCGCTCGCGGATCAGCGCAATGGTGAACGAGCTCTTGTTCTCGACGAGCACCTTCCCGTCGCGGTCGAACAACACGCCGCGCGGCGCGCGCAGCGGAATCGTCCGCAGGAAGTTGTTGTCGGCCATTTCCTTGTACTTGTCGTGCTCGGCGACCTGCAGGACCCAGAAGCTGATCGCGAGCCCCGCGAAGCAGATCGCGGTCACGATGACGAGTACCGACAGGCGGATCTCGAACCCGCGGCGATCTTCGTAGCTGCCCGGTGTCTGCATCTCTCTGCCCTACCAGCTCCGGCGGCTCAGGCTCGACCGCCGGCTCATGCGTCCGCGCGCCATGGCCCCCGGCAGCGCTTCGGTGGCCTGGAACGCGATGAACCCGACGAGCGAGTTGATCACCGCCTCCGCCAGAATAGCCGTCCACGGCACGCCCGACCAGTGCCACGTCGACTGCGCTGAATCGATCATCGAGTAGAAAACGACCATCAGCAGCCGGTGCACGATCGTCGCGCCGACGACGATGATCATCCGCGCGCGGGGCCGGACGAGCACGAACTGCGTGCCGATGATCCCTGCGGCACACCCGACGATCGTCTTCGTCAATCCGCCGACGCCGACGATGCCCGTCGAGAGCACGTCCTGGAGCAGTCCGCCAATCGTGCCGGCGAACATCCCCGCGACGGGCCCCCATTGCAGCGCGGCGTACACCACGCCGACCAGCACGAGATCGAACGCCCACCGGCCGCCGACCGTAAACCTCGCCAGCGTGACTTGCAAAACGACCGCCACGATGACGGTCAAGAGCACCCAGCCGAGTCTCACTGCTGACCTCGCCCTCGGCCGCTCGCTGCCCCGGCCCCCGATGCGGGAGGCGCGCCGCGTCCGGAGGCCGCCGCCGCGTTCAGGTCCGGCGCCGGTTTCGCCAGCACCACCAACACGAGGTCGATGTGCGAGAAATCGACCGACGGCTTGACCTTGACGACCCGGTAATTGGCGCCTTTCTCAGACCGTTGAACGTAACCGACGAGAAATCCGCCAGGAAAAATGCCGTCCTGCCCGGACGTCAGGACCCGCTCGCCGACCTGGATGTCCGCCTGATTCGAGACGTAGTCGATCGAGAGCATCAGATCGCTGGCGCCGCCGACCGCCACGCCACCGGCGCCCGTCCGCTCGAGAGTGACGGCTGCAGCCGCGTTCCGGCCAATCAGCAGCTGAACCTGGGCAGCATGCGGCGCCGGCTGGTTGATGACGCGCCCGACCACGCCGCTCCCGGCAATCACCGCCATATCGGCCGAGACGCCATCCGCGCTGCCGCGGTCGATGGTCACGGTCAACGAGCCGGGAGCTGGGCTCCCGGCGATGACCCGCGCCGCAAGGGTGGGCGCCGGGACGCTTTCCTGGAGCTTCAGCGTCGCCTCGAGCGCGCGGGAGCTGCTGGCGACGGCTTGTTCCTGCTGGAGCTGGCCCTGAAGCTCCAGGACCTGACGCTTGAGCGCCTCGTTTTCGGCCGCCACGCCGCGGAGGGCGAGATAGTGCGACCAGAGGCTCCGAATGCCATCGGAGACCGCCGCCGTGCCGCTCTGGGCCTTGGCAAAGGCGCCAAACGCGACCGCCTCGACCAGGGGCAGGCCGGATTTCGCCTGGACCTGTGCAGAAATGAGCAACACGTGGCCCAGGCAAAGGACGGCGAGCAGGAAAAGCGTCCGGCGTTGCGGCATTGGTCTTCGGGGTCGTCCCCGGGAGAGGGTCCCCCGGTCTAGTTATCGGAACTTCCGGGGGGAAGCCCCCCTGTGGCGACCCTTTAGTCTAACGAGATTTTCCTCAGAAGTTCGAAATTGGCGAGCATCTTCCCGGCGCCGAGCACAACGGTCGAGAGGGGGTCCTCGGCCATCGAGACCGGCAGCCCGGTCTCCTCGCGCAGGCGCTTGTCGAGATTCTTGAGGAGCGAGCCGCCGCCGGTCAGCACGATCCCGCGGTCGACGATGTCGGCCGAGAGCTCGGGCGGCGTGCGCTCGAGCGCGACGCGCACCGCGTCGACGATCACGTTTACGGTTTCGGCCAGCGCCTCGCGAATTTCTTCGTCGGTGATCGTGATCGTCTTCGGCACGCCTTCGATCAAATGCCGGCCCTTGATCTCCATCGTCAGCCGCTCGTCGAGCGGAAACGCCGAGCCGAGCTCCATCTTGATCTGCTCGGCCGTGCGCTCGCCAATGAGCAGGTTGTACGTCTTCTTGATGTACTGGATGATCGCGTCGTCCATTTCGTTGCCGGCGACGCGAATGGCCTTGCTGTAGACGATGCCCGCGAGCGAAATGACCGCGATGTCCGTGGTCCCGCCGCCGATGTCGACGACCATGTTGCCCGACGCTTCTTCAATCGGCATGCCCGCACCGATTGCCGCGGCCATCGCCTCCTCGACGAGGTAAACCTCGCTCGCCTTCGCGCGATACGCGCTGTCTTTCACGGCGCGCTTTTCGACCTGGGTAATCTCCGACGGCACGCCAATCACGATGCGCGGCCGCACCCACATGGTGCGGTTGTGCGCCTTGCGGATGAAGTGCGCGAGCATTTTCTCGGTCACTTCGAAATCCGCGATGACGCCGTCCTTCATCGGCTTGATGGCGACGATGTTGCCGGGCGTGCGCCCGAGCATCTCTTTGGCTTCCTTGCCGACGGCTTCGATTTTTCCAGTGACTTTGTTGATGGCGACGATCGAGGGCTCGTTGACAACGATGCCCTTGCCGCGTGCATAGACGCAGGTGTTAGCCGTGCCGAGGTCGATTGCGAGGTCGCTCGAAAATAGTGAAAACAGTGACCGAAGCGTCAATGCTGCTCCTGCTTTTCTTCCGTGAGCGGGGCGCTGTCGCTTTCACTGCCGGCAACGTAAATGCCGTTCTTCCCCGTCACCTTGATACGGTACATGGCCGCGTCGGCTGCTTGCAACAACCGTTCCGCGGTGTCCGCCGCATCTGGCAACGTGGCGACGCCAATCGAGGCCGTCAGCCGATGGCCGCTCGAGCTGTCGGCCAGGAAGGTGTACCGGGCAATCCGGTCCCGCAGGCGGCGGGCGACCATCAGGGCGCCATCCGCACCTGTTTCCGGGAGCAGGATCGAAAACTCATCGCCACCAAACCTGGCCACAATATCGGTTTCTCGGGCGCTAGCTTTAATGATGGCGGCGGCCTCAATCAACGCCCGGCTGCCCAATAAATGGCCATAGGCGTCGTTGATCCGCTTGAACCCGTCCAAATCGATGAACAGCAGCGACAGGGGCCAGCCGCTACGCATCGCGCGCTTCGTCTCCTTTCTGAGCGCGTCGTTGAGGAATCTGGAGTTGTAGAGCTGCGTCAGGTCGTCGGTGACCGAAAGCGCCTCGGCGCGCGCCACGCGCAACGCGTTTGCCAGCGCGTAGGCGGCCGGCTCGATGAGCGTGCCGAGCGAGTCGGCGAGCGCCTGCGGCATCTTCGGCAACCGCCGCGCGCGGCCGCGATCGACGCCGACCAGCGCGCCAACCACCGTGCCGTTGGCGACGAGCGGCCAGCCGAGCGCCGAGGCTTCGACCGACTTGGCCTGACGCGCCGGACCCGTCACGCGGTCGTCCACGTAGTTGGTGACGCGTACCGCCGACTGCCCTGTCTGAATCACGACGTCGGCGAACGACTCGACGGCGGTCTTCAGTCCCGCTTCCGGAATCTGCTTGCCGAGCAGCTTGAGGACGCCGTCGGGTTCGGCGGCAATCACGTACCACGCCGAAAGCGGCACCCACTCGGTCACCGTTGTGACGAGCGCGGCGGCGACCTCCGCGGGGTCGAGCGAGGTGTTGACGGCGCGGACGAGCGCGCCGATCGTGTCGGGCTGCGCGGCCAGGCGCATCAACCCAGGCGCCGCGGCCTCGATTCGATCGGCGAGATCGATCGCTTCGCGCAGGCCGAGCGCGCGCTCCACGTCATCGAGCTTGAGCGGCGTCGTCAGATGCGCGCGGAAGCCGAGCGCGTTCGAAAGCTCGAAGAGCGCGGGCTGGTTGGCTGAGCTGAAGGACGCCGCCGGCACGCTGCCGATGAGCGCCGACACGAATCGGTGCGATCCGTCGTCGGGCGCAAGCTCCCAGAGCACGCCGCCGACGTGCGTCGGCACGCGCCAGAGCGATCCCTTCTTGAAGAATTCGAGACGGATGCCGCTCGCGGGCTTGAGCGGCGCGATCTGGCGCTCGATGTCGTCGCTGCGGTGAAACACCGCGAGCGTCAAGACGCCGTCTGGCGCCGCCGTCTCGGGAGCAGAAGGCCTCGGCACTCGTCGTCCAAGCATCGGAATCCGGCGCCAATGTACGAGGGGAGCGGGCGCCGCTAAACGCCAGACTATAGCATGGAGGAATTGAGAAAATGGGCCGGTACGCGCGTGTTTTCGCGGAGTCGTGAAACGTCATCGCACGTTTCTGAAAGCTTCTCGGGGGCAGACTTCTCACGCGCGACCGAAATGGAGCACGAGCCAACGGTCCTGTCGAGCGTCGTGGCATAATTTGTATGTCGCGTGCGCGACGCGCCAAGTTCGAAGTGAGAGGCCAGAAGTTTGAAGTTCGGACCGGCCGCGTCTCGAGGCAGCGAACCGGAGTCCTCGGGCTCCAAACCGCTCTGACTTCTAACTTCTGGCTTCTAACTTCTAACTTGAAGGAGCTTTTCTCCCCATGACGATGCTCGACCGGATGCGGCAACACAGGAACTGGCTCAAGTGGAGCCTGGGGATTGTCGTTGCGACGTTCGTCCTACTCTACGTTCCCAGCTTCTTGCGGCCGGCCGGCGTCGGCGCCGCACCGAGTGACGTGATCGCCACCGTGAACGGCCGCGAAGTGTCCGTCGGCGAGTACCAGCGCGCGTACCAAATGCAGATGGACTCGCTGCGCCAGGCCTACGGCGACAAGTTCAATGAGGACATGCTCAAGCAGCTCGGCATCTCCCAGCGCATCGTTCAGCAGCTGGTCGAGGAGCAAGCCGTGCTCGCCGAAGCCGATCGGCTCGGCATCACCGTCAGCGATGCCGAATTGCAGGAACGCCTCATTCGGCACCCCGGGTTCCAGGAGAACGGCCAGTTCGTCGGGTACGCGCGCTATCAACAGATCCTGTCGTTCCAGCGTCCGCCGATGCGGCCGGCGGAATTTGAAGAGCAGTACCGCAACGAGCTGATCGCCGAAAAGCTGCAGGCGGTCGTCACCGGCTGGCTCCGCGTCTCGGACTCGGAAGTCGAGCAGGAGTACCGCCAGCGCAACGAGAAGGTGAAGCTCGACTTGGCCGTGTTCACGGCCAACCAGTTCCGTGCCGGGATCCAGCCGACCGAGGCTGAGCTGCAGGCGCAGTTCGCCGCGCACCAGGAGACGTACCGGACGCCCGAGAAGCGCCGCGTCCGGTATCTCGCCATCGATGCCGACGCCCTGAAGTCGAAGATGACGGTGACCGATCAGGAGATCGAGCAGCGTTACAAAGACACGATCCAGACCTACTCGACGCCAGAGCAGGTCCGCGCAAGCCACATCCTCTTCAAGACCGAGGGGAAAGACGACGCCGCCGTAAAGAAGCTGGCCGAGAGCGTGCTCGCGAAAGCCAAAGCGCCGGGCGCGGATTTCGCGGCCCTCGCCAGGCAGTACTCGGATGACGATTCGAACAAGAAGAACGGCGGCGACCTCGACTACTTTGGCCGGGGCACGATGGTCAAAGAGTTCGACGACGCGGTCTTCGCGATGCAGCCGGGACAAATCAGCGACCTCGTGAAGACGCAGTTCGGGTACCACATCATCAAGCTCGTCGATAAGCGGCCGGCGATGACGAAGACGATGGCGGAAGTGCGTCCGCAGCTCGAAGATCAGCTCCGCACCGAGAAGGCACAAACCGAAGCGCAGAAGACCGCCGACGCGGTCGCCAAAGAGATCACGACGCCCGCGGACCTGGACAAAGTTGCGACGGCGCGCGGCTTGAAGGTCGGCGACTCCGGATTGTTCGCGCGCGACGAGCCGCTCGCCGGAATCGGCTTCGCGCCGAATGTGGCGGCCGAAGCGTTCACGATGCAGCAGGGCAAAGTGAGCGGCGAGCTGCGCACCAATCAGGGGTTCGCGTTCATCGCGCTCACCGAGATCAAGCCGCCGGCGATGCCGACGCTCGACGAGGTCAAGGACAAGGTCCGCGACGACGTCATCCGCGCGAAGGCGCTCGACATCGCGAAGGCCAAGGCCGCGGCGATGGCACAGACGGCGAAGAGTAATTTCGCGGCGGCGGCGAAGAGCGCCGGCGTCGAAGTGAAATCAACCGACTTCATCACGCGCGGCACCGCGTTGCCGGATGTCGGCGTCAGCCCGGCCGTCGACGCCGCGGTCTTCGGCCTCAAAGCCGGCGACACGACCGCGCCCATCACGACCGACACGGCGATTGTCGTCGCGCACGTGAAGGAGCGGCAGGATCCCGACGGCGCCAACAAGGTCGCCGAGGAAGATACGCTCCGGCAACAGCTCCTCGATCAGAAACGCAGCGAGTTCTTTGCCGCCTACATGACGAAGGCGAAGCAGAAGCTGAAGATCGAGTTCAACGAGAGCGCGATTCGGACGGTGCTGGGCGGCTAGCGCCGGGCCGGCGCCGCGTCGTCTCGCCGGATGAACCGGGACGTCGGGATGCCCCTCGTCTCATAGGCGGACTCGAGCGCGTCGGTGCCCATCAGCAGCGGATATGCAATCAGTGCCGGACTAGTTCACGAACAGGTTTGGCATCAACGTCAGCGGCTCCCCGCGATGGAACAGGCGCAACATCGAGACGGCCGCGTCGATCACGCGTGAGTTGACCGGCCGCGGCAGCATCTGGACGCGAGACTCCAGGGAGCTGTTGAGCGGGTTGGCCAGCAGGTCGAACACCGAGCGCCGCGCGGGATAGACGACGAGCTGGATCGTTTTCTTGGGGTCGATTTTCGCGCGGTCGCGCGCGACCTGCACGGCCGCGTCCAGGCCGCCGAGCTCGTCGACGAGTCCAAGGTCTTTCGCCTGTCGTCCCGTCCACACGCGGCCCTGCGCCATCGTGTCGACCTTGGCGGGCGTCGAGTGACGACCCTCGGCTACCCGCGACAGGAACAGCTCGTAGGTGGACTGCAGCTGGTCTTCAATCTTCGCGCGCTCGTCTTTGGTGAACGGACGGAAGGGTGAGTTGAGCTCGGCCATCTTCCCGTCGCTCACCGAATCGACATTAATGCCGAGCTTCTCGAGTCCGTCCTTCACGACGAACTTGCCGGTGACGACGCCGATCGAGCCCGTGATCGTTCCGGGCTCGGCGACGATCACGTTGGCCGGCACGGCCATGTAGTAGCCGCCCGACGCCGCCACGTCGCCCATCGACACGATGACCGGTTTGACATCGCGCGTGAGCATGAGCTCGCGCCAGATGACGTCGGACGCAATCGCCGATCCGCCCGGGCTGTCGATACGCACGACAATCGCGCGGATCGACGGATCCACGCGCACCTTCCGTACCCACGACGCGAACGTGTCCGATCCGAGCACTTGGCCGCCGGGCGAGTCGAACGAGCTCTTGCCGCTCGCGATTGTGCCGACGGCGTAGAGCAGCGCGATGCGCTCGCCGCCCGCGCCCGAATATTCGGTCGCGCGCTGATAGGACTCGCCTTCGACGCGCCGCAGCCCCTTCACCGGCGGCGCATCGTCGATCTGATCTTCGTAACCGAGCTCGTCGACGAGGCCCGCCTTCTTTGCGTCCTCGGCGAGGTACGGCCCGTCGTCGATCAGCCTGCGGACGTCGGCGTCCGGACGCTTGCGACCGGCCGAGATCGCGGCAACGAGCTGGTCGAACCAGTCCTTGTTCAGCGAGCGATCCATCTCGCGGTGCGCCGGGGTGTAGCCCTTCTCGTTGAACGTATTCGAGTACGTCTTGTAGTCGCCGATGTGGAGCAGATCGGGGAAGACGCCGAGCTTGTCGAGCGCGCCACGGAAGAACAGCTCGTACGTCGCGAGTCCGGACAGATCGATCTCGCCGGCGGGCATCAGGATGACGCGGTTGGCGGCCGAGGCGATGTAATACTCCTGCGCGGTGCCCGCTTCGAGGTACGCCACGACGGGCTTGCCGGACGAGCGGAAGTCGTCAATCGCGGCGTGCAGCTCCTGCAGCTGTCCCCACAACGCGCCTTCGACTTGCGGCTGGATCACGAGCGCTTTGATCCGCGTGTCTCGCTTGGCGCGATGAATCGTCGCAATCGTGTCGCGCAGGGTGGGCTGGGGCGTGCCGAGCGCGTTGAGCCAGTCGACGCGCTCGATCTCCTCCCACGGCGCCTGCAGCTTGAGGTACAGCGCCGAGTCCTGCGGCACCGTCGGCGTCGCTCCGGCCGCGAACATCAGGAGGAACAGACAGGTGACCGAAACGCCAACTGCAATGATCAGCAGCAGAATGACGAGGAGCAGCGTGCGGCGTGAGTTGGACACGAGTCGATCTTACCCCCTGCAGCCCCATTCATCGAGGCTTCGACCGAGGGTCGTCAAGCGCGCCCAGGATTCCCGCAGGCGGCCTATGCGGAAGCGTGGACTTCGGGGCGCCGTTCCTGGCCGGCGCGAACGATCTCGATGTCGAGGTGCGGTTCACCGCTCAGCGATCGCGTGATGAGACATGTGTCCTCGGCCCGAGTGAGGATCCTCCGTGCGCGTTCTTCGCTCACGTCTGCAGGCAGCGTCAATCGGACGCGGATGTCGAAGCGCGTGAACTGCGTCACTCGATCGGGCCGCTCGAGCGTGCCGGTGACGTGCGCTGACACGCTGATCCACGGCAACGACGACGCCTTCGCGATGCCGCGAAATGTCAGCAAGTAGCAGTCGGCAACCGCCGCGACCAGGAGCGTCTCGGGCGACCATCTGCCTCCGGGCCCGTCGAACTCTCGCGGCGTCGCCGTCGTGAGGGGCGACAGACCGTCGCTTTCAAGAATGAGGTCGCCGTCCGGAGCGGCCGTCGAGGCGACGACGTAGTGATGCGGAAAGGGATGCATACCGTCGCCCTACTAGCAACTGTCGTGCCGTCGCCTGGCCTGTGAACCGTGCCGTTCTGATTCGAGTGCAGGCGGGACATTTCGAGCACCTGCGAGAATTCCTGGGGCCGATGCCGAATCTTCAGCAGTCGAGACGGAGAGAGGATCCGCCTCGGCCCTGCGTCAGCCCGACGATCCTGGCGCCAGCGGACTCTCCTGCGTGAACGCTGTGACGCTTCGAGGCGTCCGCCCGACGCGCATGCGCAACAGCCAGTACACCATGGTGGCCAGCACCAGCAGGATCGGCACGGTGCGCAACGTCGGCCCGAGGAAGGGCTCCGGAAGGATCCGCGCGACGCGTGCGCGGATGCTGAAGAACGACGCAACCGCGATGAAGAACGCGAAGCACATGCGCCAGAGATGCCGCGCCAGGCGCGGCCGGCCGCGGAGCGGCCCCGTCCGCATCACGCGAAGATCGCCGGCGCCGCCCAACAGACCAACGATCGCCAGGAAGAAGAATGCCGGCGGCGGCACGCCGTCCATCATCCCGTCGGGCGAGCCAATTGCCGCCACTCCGAGCGCCAGGTTGAGCAGGCCGACGCCGAAGATCGCGATCATGCCGGCCAGGGCCAGCCCTCGCGCACCCATCCTCGGCGGGCGCACGGTCGTGACGGCTGTGACTACGAAGTACGCCGACACGATGCCGCCGATCGCATTAGCGTTGAGGCCGTGACGGAGGGCGAGCAGGCTGCCGCTGATGCCCATGACCAGCATCGCCGTGACGAACAGGATGCCGCTCTTGCGGTGGAGGGTGCGCCCCTTGCGCGCGCTGAGCGCGATGGCGCCAAGGACGATCGCCACGCCGCCGGCGAGAATGTGAAGCGGCAGCAGCGCCTGCACCGCTGGTTAGACGCGCCCGGCCGTGAGTGGGTTCCTGGCACCCAGCGCACCGCCGCCGGGCGCTGCCTGGGCGTTCTAGCCTCCGCCGGCGAGCTTGTTCCAGTCGGCGATGTACTGGTCCACGTTGTCTTTCGTGACGACGTCCACACCTGAGTCCACGATGGCCGTGGCGGGTTTGTTGCCGTGCACGATGTCGTAGAGCATCTTCACGGTCTCACTGCCCCACCCGAAATATTTCTGGCCGAGCAGGACCTGCACCTTGCCCGCCTTGAGCAGATCCGGCGCCGGCGGGTTCGTGTCGAACGAAATGACCTTCGTCGTCGGCGGCACGGGGGTGAGCGCGTTCGCCGTAAACACCGGCCAGCCACCGACCGAAATCCATGCGCCGAGGGTGGGATAGCGGTTCGTCGCCGACGCGATGATCTCGGCGCACCGGACGCCGTCTTCTTTCGTGTCGAACGTCTCGACGATCTTGATGTCCGGATACTTCGCGAGGACGTCCTTCGCGCCGTCCATCCGGCGCTGCAGGTTGTTCGCGCCGAGGCTCGTGATGAACGCGACGGTGCCCTTCCCGTTCAAGAGCTTCGCCGCCTGCTCGCCCATGATTTGGCCGGACTTGAAATCGTCGACCCCGTAGAACGCGATGCGCTTCGATGTCGGCGCGTCGGAATCCCACGTGACGACGGGGATCCCGGCGTCGACGGCCTTGTCGATGGTGCTCGAGAGGAACGCGGCGTTCAGCACCGAGATCGCGATGCCGTCCACTTTCTGCGAGATGAACGACTCGAGCACTTCCTTCTGCTTGAGCTCGTCGGAGTGATCCGGCCCGCGGTAGATGACCTCGACGTTGCCGAGCGTCTTGGCCTCGCGCTGCGCGCCCTTGTTCGCATAATCGAAGACGGGGATGTCGAGCGCCTTCGGAATCAGCGCGAACCGCAACGTCTTTTGCGCCGGCTCGGCGCCACCGTTCGTGCTCGTGCTGGAGCTCCCGCTGCACGCGACGGCCACGGCCGCCAGAATCACCAACAGGCACTTCTTCATCACCGCTCCTCTCAAACTCTTTCTCAACTCTCGCGCCGGACGAGCACCTGGTCCATGACCACAATGACGATCACCACGACGCCGACGATCAGCCGATCGTAGAACGTGGCACCGGGGATCTGCGGCAGGGCGTTGCGCAGGACGCCGAAAATCAGCGCGCCCAGCACCGCGCCGGCGACCGATCCGCGGCCGCCGGCCAGGCTCGCGCCACCGACGACCGCCGACGCGATGATATCCAACTCGTAGCCGTTTGCGAGATCGGCCTTGCCCTGGCCCTGGACGACCGCGAGCACGACACCGGACACGGCCGCGAGCAACCCGGCGATCACGTACGCCGACGTCTTGACGCGGTTGACGGGAATGCCGGAAAAGAGCGCCGCTGTTTCGTTGCCGCCGACCGCGAACACGCTGCGGCCCCACTGATACTTCGTCATCAGCAGTTGAAACAGTCCCGCAAGCACGAGCATTACGATGGGCCCCAGCCAGTCGACCGAGATGCCCGCGATGTGCCAGTCGCGCGGCAGGCGCGCCGAGAGATCGTAGAAGCGCGCCTCCGTGATGATGTACGCGGCGCCGCGCCAGATGCCCATCACCCCGAGCGTCGCGATGAACGGCGGCAGCCGCGCCTTGACGATGAGCCACGCGGAGACGAACCCCGCGCCGACACCGACGAGCAAGCCCACCGCCGCGCTCGCCCACAGCGGCCAGCCGTGCTCGACGAACAACAACCCGGTGACGACCGTCGTCAGCGCGATCACCGACCCGGGCGCGAGATCGATCCCGCCGCAGATGATGACGATTGCCGCGCCAATGGCCGCGATGCCGTAGATCGACGAGTACTTGAAGATCAGCAGCACATTGCCGACGTTCAGAAACGGATGCGGCTGCCCGGCGCCGGGCCAGAGGTACCACGTGAAGAACAGGACCTCGAGCGCGAGAATCGCGACCGTCGAGAACTCGCGCGCGTGCCACCACCTTTTCACGCGCGCACCTCGACTTCGTGCGTCGCGAGCCGCATGACGGCTTCGTCAGTGGCGTCGCGGCCGACGAGCTCCCCGCGCACGCGCCCTTCGCGCATGACGACGATGCGATCGGCCAACGCGAGGATTTCCGGCAGGTCGCTCGACACGACGAGGCACGCCATGCCTTCAGCCGCGCGGGATCGAATGATGTTGTGAATCTCGAACTTGGCGCCGACGTCCACGCCTTTCGTCGGCTCGTCGAGCAAGAGCACGCGCGGACCCGTCGCGAGCCACTTGCCCGCGACGACCTTCTGCTGGTTGCCGCCGCTCAGCGTGTCCGGCATCCGCGCGAGCGACGACGTCTTGATGGCGAGATCGCTGACCTGCGTGCGGGCGATGGTGTCCTCCTCCGCCTCGTGAATCCGCCCGACGCCGGCTTTCACGGCTCGCGGCAGCACGAGGTTGGTCCGCAGCGAGAGATTGAAGAACAAGCCGAGCCGCTGGCGATCTTCGGGCACGAGCGCGAGACCGGCGCGAGCGGCGTCGCGCGCCGATCCGATCCTCACGTCCGTTCCATCGAGCGCGATGCTGCCCGAGTCGGGTCGCGCGAGTCCGAACACCGTCTCGAGCACTTCGGTGCGCCCCGACCCGACGAGACCAAAGACGCCAACGATTTCTCCCGACCGCACGTCGATCGATACGTCTTCGAACGACGGACGACGGGTGAGGTGCCGAATCGAGAGTCGCGGCGCGCCGCCACCGGCGGCGCCGACCGCGCGCTCCACGCGCTCGGGCGGCTCGCGGCCGACCATCGATCGCACGATCGTCTCGGACGACGTCGTCGCCCGTTCGAACGTGCCGACGAACGCGCCGTCTCGCATGACAGTGATGCGATCGCACAGACGGAACACTTCGGGCAGGCGGTGCGAGACGAACAGAATCGTCACGCCGCGCGCTTTCAGATCCGCGAGCACGCGAAATAGATGATCGACTTCCGCGTCGGTCAGCGACGTCGTCGGCTCATCGAGGACGAGGACCTGACAATCGAACGCCAGCGCGCGCGCGACCTCGACGAGCTGCGCGTGCGCGGCCGAGACATGCTCCATCCGGACGTCAGGCGAAATCGGCACGTGGAGCTGGTCGAGCAGCGCCTGCGTGCGCGCGCGCATCGCCGGCTCGTCGAGCCGTCCGGCGCGCCCGACGATCTCTCGTCCCGCGAAAATGTTTGCCGTCACCGACAGGCTCGGAAACGTCAGCCGTTCTTGATAGACCATCCCGATGCCACGCGACAGCGCATCACGCGGCCCGGAAAAATGCAGTGGCACATCATCGAGTCTCACGTCACCGCGATCTGGACGGACGATGCCGGCGAGGATCTTGAGGAGCGTCGACTTGCCGGCGCCGTTCTCGCCCACGCACGCGTGGGCCTCGCCGCGCGCGACCGAAAACGTGACGCCGCGCAGCGCCTGCACCGCGCCGAAGGACTTGTGGAGATCGTTGAACGTGAGTCCCGTCATCGTGTCAGCCGGCGAACGGTACGGACGCGCGGCCCGCGACGCCGGGGCGCAGCCGAAAGATCCCGCCCGCCATCGGTTGCCGCGCTCGCGCGTCGGCGTCGAGATCGATCCAAGCCGTGGTGACGTACAGGTCCATCAGATCGCGGCCGCCGAACGCGCATTTCGTCACGAGCGTCACCGGCATCGGGATGACCCGATCGAGCGAGCCGTCCGGCCGATAGCGGCGAACCGCGCCGCCTTCCCAGAGCGCGATCCACACGCCGCCTTCGGCGTCCACGACGAGGCCGTCGGGAGATCCGTCCTCCTCGTCGATCGTGACGAACGGACGCCGGTTCGCGATGGTGCCGCCCGCCTCGTCGAAATCCAACACGTCGACGCGGCCAAGGCCGGTGTCCGCGTGGTACATCAGGCGCCTGTCTGGGCTCCAGTCGAGGCCGTTCGAGATCGTGACGCCAGTCATATGGCGCGTCACCGTGCCGTCAGGATCGAGCCGATACAGCGAGCCGCGCTCGCGCACTCCGCCCATGCCCATCGTCCCGGCCCAGAATCTTCCTCGCGCATCGACGTAGCCATCGTTCATTCGCGTCTCGGAATCGTCGGGCTCGACGTGCGCGATGAGCGCAGTGCGGCCGCTCGCGGGATCGACGCGGAAGAATCCATCGCGCGCCGCGACTACCCAGTCGCCGCGCGTCGTCGGCGTGACCGCACCAACCGGCTGTCCAACCTCGACGATGCGATCGCGCCGGTTTGCCGGATCGAACTCGTGCACGTGCCCGCGCATGATATCGACGAACAGCAGCCGCTCGCGCGCGGCGTCCCAGATCGGGCCCTCGCCGAGCTCGGCCTCGGCGGCCAGAATGAGCTCAGGGCTCATCCCTGACGCTGCTCCCAGCCTTCATCGAACAGTCGAATTCGTCCACCGGTGCGCGGGTGTTTCTTGCACGCGTCGTGGTTCAGCTTCAGCCCAAGGCCCGGCGCGTCTGGCGCGGCGAAGCAGCCGTCGGCGGGATCGATGCGCGGCGAGCGATCCACGAGCTCGTGCGTCCAGGCGTCGGCGAAATCGTTGAAATGCTCGAGCACCTTGTAATTCGGCGTCGCCACGGCGAGATGCAGATTCGCCATCGTCCCGACAGGCCCGCACACGTTGTGGGGCGCCATGAACAGCGCGTAGGCATCGGCCCAGCGCGCGAGCGTCTTCATCGGCAGGAAGCCACCGAAATGCGTGAGGTCCACCTGGACGATGTCGACGAGGCCGCCTTCGATGAACCCGCGAATGTCCTCCATGGTGTGAGCGCGTTCGCCGGTCGCGATCGGCAGATGTGTCGCCGAGCGCACGGCGCGATATGCGACGGGATTCTCCGGCGGCGTGGGCTCTTCGATCCATTCAGGCGCGAATGGCTCGAGGAGCGCCGCGACCGCGGCCGCTGTTGCGGAGGTGAAGCGGCCATGCATTTCAATCATGATGCCGACGTCCGGGCCGATGGCCTCGCGCACGGCGGCGACGATCGCGACTGCGCGACGACGTTCGGCGGCGGGCAGCTCGGCGCTTGCGTGGCCGAACGGATCGAGCTTCATCGCGCGATAGCCTTTCGCGACGACGGTCTTTGCCAGCGCCGCGATTTGCACGGGCTCGCGTTCCGTCTGATACCAGCCGTTGGCGTACGCCGGCACGCGAGCGTGAAACTTGCCGCCGAGCAGCTTCCAGACCGGCACCCCGAGCGACTGGCCCATCAGGTCCCAGCACGCGACGTCGAAGCACGCGAGGGCCGATTGCGCCACCTCGCCGGGCCGGTCGTACTCGGCACGCTGGATGTTCCACGCGAGCTGCTCGACGTCGAACGGGTCGATGCCGATCACATGTCGCGGCGCCAACTCGCCAAGGCACGCGAGGAGCGTTTCGGTCCGGCTGACCATGCGCACCTCGCTCGTCCCAACGAGCCCGGTGTCAGCCTGGAGCTCGAGGAACACCAGCTCGCGCCAGGGCGTGCCGACCGCCGTCGTCCGAGCACTCACAATCTTCACATCTGCCTCTCACTCAATCGATCGCGTCGAACGCTCCAAGAGGACGGGCCCCGGCGTGCGCCGATCGGGGCCACGCGCCTGCTCAATCAGACGGTCGCGCGTCTGGATACGCCCGAGCGAGCATCGCCAGGCTGATCGCGGCGCGCCGAACGCGCTCACGCGAGAGCGCGATCACGGTGCCTTCGAGATGGCCGCCGCTCGGATACAGGCCCGGCGCGTTGCGCAGGCCATATTTGAGATAGATCGGCGCGCCGATGCGCACGAGCTCCGCGGCCTCGTAATATCGCACCGTCCCCCCGAAATCATCGGGCGCCTCGACGTAAAAATCGATTGGCGCGTCAATCGCCTGGCGGATCGCCGAGATTTGCGGCAGCGAGAGATCGACGGGCAGGTTGATCGACGTCGCGCCCAGATCCTCGAGCAGGCGCGCGGTCGCGGGATTGGCCGCCGCGAGGGTCACCGATATCTTCAACACGAAATCCGGGGGCAGATCGCCCGTCTTCTTCATGCGTCCGAAGATCTGCAGCTGTCCGAGATCGGCCACGAGAATCGATCGCAATCCGAGGCTCGCGCCGTGCAACACGTCGTCGATCCCGAAGGCGAGCTGATCGGCGCCGCGGAGCGACGAACCCAGCACGCGACCGTTCGTCGAGGCGGCTTGCACGCCGGTATCCCAATTCGCGCGCGGACCGACGAACAGACACACCTCGATCCTGTGCTGCCGGCCGAGCTCGAGCATTAGGCGGATCTCGTCGTCGGTCTGGAGCATGATGCCGCTGCCCTGACTCACCCGATGGATCGCGATCCGGCGCGCTGCGGCTTCGTCGACGACGGCCTGCATGGCCTTCGGGCCCTCACACGAGGGAATTTCGATGCGGTACTGTCCGCCATCCGCGAAGCGCTTCGCGGACGTCGGAAGATCGTACGCGTCGCGGGTCGGAAGGCTCAGCTGACTCAGAACGGTCTTCGCATTCGTCATTCACGTTTCCTGTCTGGCACTACGTCGCGAATCTGGCGCCCAGGCCGCAGTCCACGCTGACCTCCGCGCCGGTCATCGCGGACGCATCGTCGGATGCGACGAACGCGACGACATTTGCGATTTCTCGAGGCGATGCGATCCGCTGCAGCGGATGGGCGCCGACGACGGCGGCTCTCGCCGCGTGCGGATCGGGCTGGCGCGCGAACCACTCCTCGACCAGGTGCGTTTGCGTCCAGCCGGGCGACACGACGTTCACGCGAATACCGCGCGGCGCGTAGTCCAGCGCCAGACTGCGCGTGAGGCCGACGAGCCCGGACTTCGCCGCGGCATAGGGAAACATTCCGGCCATGGTGAGCGACGCGTGAATCGATGCGATGTTCACGATCGCGCCGTGGCCTCGCGCGACCATGCCGGGCAGGACGTGTTTGGCGCACAGCCACGCGCCGGTGAGATCCACCGCGAAGACGCTCTGCCACTCCTCGAGCGTCATTGTCGTGGCGTCGAAGTACGCGTTGACGCCCGCGTTGTTGACGAGCACGTCGACGTGACCGTGGCGGTCGAGTACGCGGCGCACGCCGTCGACGACCGAGCGTTCGGTCGTGACGTCCACGCCGTGGGCCTCGACGGCAAAGCCGCGACCGGCGAGGTCGCGGGCCGCATCCCGGGCGCCGGATTCATCGACGTCGAATGCCGCCACGGTCGCACCTTCGGCCGCAAACGTCTCGACGATCGCCCGGCCGATGCCGCGCGCGCCGCCCGTCACAATCGCAATCTTCCCGTCGAGTCGTTTCACGCGGGCGCCATCGTAATACGATATGCGAGACCTGTCTGCCACCATTTGCCCGAGGCCCCGACTCATGATTCGACCGACACGCGCGCTCGTCGTGCTGGCGGCCGCCGCGGCGCTTGCCGGCGGCTGCTCGCGTGACTCATCATCAACATCAACGCCGATGCCCAATGCTCAGGCGCGCGTGACGCTCGCGCCCTTCGCCCGCACGCCTGACGATCAGAACGTGGACGTCATCACGTTGCGCAATCAAAACGGCGTCGAGATTCGTGTGATGACCTACGGCGCGACGATCCTGTCGATCAAGACGCCGGACAAGTCGGGCCAGATCGACGACATCACACTCGGCTTCGACACGTTCGCACCGTACGTCGACAAGTCGCCCTACTTCGGGGCGATTGTCGGCCGCTACGGCAACCGCATCGCCAAGGGCAAGTTCACGCTCGACGGACAGACGTACACGCTCGCGACCAACAACGGGCCGAACCATCTGCACGGCGGCACGAAGGGCTTCGACAAGCGCATCTGGAAGGCCGATCCGTTTCAGAATGCGTCGGGTGTCGGCGCCAAGATGACGTACGTGAGCGCTGACGGCGAGGAAGGCTATCCGGGCACACTGACCGCGAACATCACCTACACGCTCACCGACAACAACAAACTGATCGTCGACTACGACGCGACGACCGACAAGGCGACGGTGCTGAACCTGACGCAGCACACGTACTGGAATCTCGCGGGGACGAAGGCGAACGACATTCTCGGCCACGTGCTCATGATCAACGCCGATCGCTACACTCCGGTCGACGACACGCTGATCCCGACAGGTGAGCTCGCGAGCGTCGAAGGCACGCCGTTCGACTTCCGCACGCCGACGGCCATCGGCGCGCGCATCAACCAGGACAATCAGCAGCTGAAGTTCGGCAAGGGCTACGACCACAACTGGGTGCTGACCCGTCAGGGCGACGGCCTGAGCCTCGCGGCGCGCGTGATCGAGCCGACCACCGGGCGCACGCTCGAGGTCTCGACGACGGAGCCGGGGATTCAGTTCTACTCAGGAAACTTCCTCGACGGCACGCTGACCGGCAAGGGCGGGCGCGTGTACGGGCTGCGCTCCGGCTTCTGCCTCGAGACGCAACACTTTCCCGACTCACCGAATCACCCGAACTTCCCGTCGACCGTGCTCCGCCCCGGCCAGGAGTACAAGACCCAGACAGTGTTCACGTTCGGCGCGCAGAAATAACTCGGCGTGCACGAGGATGCGCTCCCCGTAGTACCGCGTACCGGGAATGCCGAGCAGATTCTCCTCGGCGGCTCACTCATCCCTCCCAGAGAGGAGTTGGATACACCCCGCGACGCGTCAGCTCGCGCAGGCCCTCGACAACGCGATCGCGATCGTCGGGGTGCGTGATGCCGAACCACGGTCCCGGTGCTTCGAGCACGCGAACGCGCGCGGTTCCCGCCTGCACGAGCGCGTTCACGGCCTCGGGCAACGTCGCCTCGGCGTTCTCGTCGCGGCCGTGGCTGTCCAAGAACTCGTCGAACGCGGCTTCGAGCCCGGCGAAGATCTCTGGCGTGAACACCCAGCAGTTCATCGACGCGATTTCCGCGCCCGTGAGCGCGCGCACGCCGTCGGGAAACCTGCCGTGAATGCCCTCGGGCGACCGCGCGACCTCGCGTACCTCGTCGAGCCACACGAGCTCATCGTCACGGGTCACGCACACGCCGCGAGCGACTGGACCGGACGGCGACAGCGTGTGATCGAGTCGCATCCCGACGAGCGCGAAACGGCCGCTGGCCTCGGCCTCGCGACACGCCGCGGCGGCAAGCGAGTACGTCATCCGCCCGTAGAAATCATCCGCGTTCACGATGGCGAAGGGCATCGGCAACGCACTGCGCGCGGCCAGCACGGCGTGGACGGTACCCCACGGCTTCGCGCGGTTGAGCAGCAGGCCATGGCGAGACCTTGCCGAGGCCGGCTGCGTGACGATCTCGTATTCGAGGTCGCGCGGCAAGCCATGGGTGAGCGTGGTGAACTCGTCCACCAGGTCGGGCCGCGTGATGAACACGATGCGGCGAAACCCGGCGTGGCGCGCGTCGAACACCGCGTACTCGAGCAACCGCTCGCCCGCCGGGCCGACACCCTCCACCTGTTTCGCGCCGCCGTACCGCGAGCCGCGGCCGGCAGCCATGACGAGCAGCGCTGGTCCTGACATGCACGATCATTCTGTCACTGCCACCCACGCCCCGTCCTGCGCAGAACGAAACAGCGCATCGATGACGTGGAAATTGGCCAGCGACTCTTCGAGCGGGTAGACCTCCGGCCGGCCTTCCTGGATCGCCTGCGACAAGAGATCACTCTGGATTGTGTATTGGTCGCACGTCGGGATCTCAATCGTTTCGATCGACGATCCGCCGAGGACGCCGCGGGCGTCGAAAAACAATCGGGTCGGCCGGTCGGGCGGCGCGTTGAACGGAATCTCGACCTCGAGACGCCCATCGGTTCCGAAGATCTGCACGCGCTGGTACGGCGTCATCTGCGTGGAGCACGTGCCGACAAACGACGCGTCGCCAAAGTCGAGCGCCATTGACGTGAGTCGATCGGTCGTGAATTCCGGATCGCGATCGATCATCGCCATCACCCGTCGCGGCTCACGGCCGAAGATGAACCGCGCGGTCATCACCAAATAGCAGCCGATGTCGAAGAGCGCGCCCCCGCCGTACGCCGCGACGTTGCGGATGTTGAGCGGGTCGGCGTTGAAGTAGCTGAACGCGCCCATCATGCCGACCAGGCGTCCCAGCCGGCCGCTGCGCACGATCTCGCGCGCTTCGAGCCACTGCGGGTGCGTCCGGACCATGAACGCTTCCTGGATCTTGACGCGCGTTCGGTCGCGGGCAAGGATGCAGCCCAGCACATCGCCCGCCGTCAAGCCCAGCGGCTTCTCGCAGAGCACGTGCTTCCCCGCGTTCGCCGCGCGCGTGGTCCAGGACAGATGCAGATGGTTCGGCAACGGGATGTACACGGCATCGATCGCCGGATCGTCGATCAGCGCTTCGTACGATCCGTACGTCTTCGGAATGTCGAGCGCGGCGGCGGCGGCCTGCGCCCGGCTCAGCTCGCGCGACGCAATCGCCGTCACTGTCGTCCGTGTCCCGCGCTGCATCGCCGGAATGACTTTCGCGGTGCCAATTTTCGCGGTGGAGAGCACGCCCCACCGGAGTTTGGCTGGTGCCGCTGGCTCACTACTTGGCAATCTTCACCAGCACGACGCCGTGACGCGGCACGGTGGCGGAGAACTGATCGCGCGCGGTCGCGAGGTTCTTCTGCTGCCAGAGGTCGCGCACCGCATGCGATCCGCTCAGTCCGAGATCAGAGAAGGTGACGATGATCGTCGCGGCCTCGGGCGATCGATTGAACAAGCCGACCGCCATCGATCCGTCCTCGAGCGGCCGGGCCCACACGTCCACCCACCCGTCGCTCGAGAGTCGCGCGGCGGGCTTGCCGAGCACGTCCTGATTGACCGCCAGCACTTCGGGATTGCCGAGGACGTTCGTCGTCCACTCGTCGATCTTCGAGAGGTCCGCGCCGATCAGCATCGGCGCTGCCTGCAGCGCCCACAGCGAAATGTGGCTGAGCTGTTCGTTCGGCGTCAGATTCGTCGGCCGCGATCCCTGACTCCAGCCGACCATGCCGACGACGAGCATGTCAGTGTCGTTCCAGTGGCCGGGGCCGGCGTATTTCTCGCGGCCGGTCTGCTGGAATCCAATGCCGGCCATGCTCGCCCACGAGTCCCGGATGTCACCGGTCATGCGCCAAAGATTGCCGCGGATGTCGGGATCGTTGCCCCACTCCCACACGTTGCCCGCGCCGTACTGGCACAGGCTGTAGATCATGTCGCGATCGATGTCGTTCAGCGCCGCGCGCAGAATTCGATACGGGGTCTTCCGCTGCTCGAGCGTCGGCGTCGGCGCAATTGCGCTATAGGAGCACCAGTCATACTTGATGTAGTCGAATCCCCATCTCGCCCACGTGCGCACGTCCTGAAGCTCGTGCTGATACGTCGCGGCGAGGCCTTGGCAGGTGGTCGGGCCAGGCGACGAGTAGATGCCGGCCTTCAGTCCGAGGCCGTGGATGTGATCGACGAGACCTTTCATGTCGGGGAAATTGGCGTTCGACATGATCTCGCCCTTGGCGTCGCGTGCCGCGGCCGGATTTCGTCCGCGGCCGGTCGCCGGATTCGCCTCGTTGCCTGCCTCCCACACGTCGTCGATGTTGATGTAGGTGTACCCCTGACGTGCGAGGCCGCTCTTCACCATACCGTCGGCCGACGCCATCACTCGGTCGGCGGTCACGGTGTTGCCCCACGCGTTCCACGAATTCCAGCCGAGCGGCGGCGTGAGTGCGAGCATGTGATCGCCGCCGACGATCGTGAACTGCCCGGTGGCGTTGCCCTTCGCGTTCGTGACCGTGACGTCGACGACGGTGCGGCCGGCTTGCGCGAGCGACCCGGTGATGAGGCCCGTCTTCGCATCAAGCGCGAGGCCCGCCGGCAGATTCTTGGCGGTGAACGTCAGCGGTTCGTCACCGGATGCAGGAATCAAAAACATGAACGGACGGCCGGGCGTCGCGCCGGTGATGCGCGGCGAATTCAATCGGGGCGCCGCTGTACGGCTCGACGCGATGGCCGGCGCGGGCTCGACCGCGGGCGCGAGCACCTCCGGCTTGCTCTGTGCGCCGGCTTTCATCGTGATCAACGCGCCGCCCCAATTGGCGTTGTCAGTGCCAGTGCCGTCGTTGCCGTCGTTGACGGCCAGCGTGAGGCGCTTCGCGCCAGTGAGATCGGCCGTCAGCAGCTTCGGCGCGTCGCCGCTCTTCATAATCGGCGTCTCGGCCACTCTCTTGCCGTCGACCCAGACGCCAAACTGGACGCTGCCGCGTCCGGCGCCAGCGGTGTCGTCAATGCCCGCCATCGACGCGAACTTGACGGCGTCGCCCTTGAGATCGATCGAAAAATCCGTGTCGGACGTCGTGGGCACCGTGTGCGGATACGGCGTGCCGCCGAGCGAGTACGTTGGCGGGGGCGGCGTCGGCGCAGGCGTTCCACCAGGAGCGACGCCATTCGGTCCGCGTCCGCCGCGACCCGGCTGTCGAATCGCCACGCCCTTGGCGGCCAGATCGAGCGTGTTGATCCAGACGCCGTTGGCGGGCGCGTCGGTGGCGTGCAACTGCGCCGCGTCCTGACCGCGCGCGGCGAACGATCCCGACCAGGCGGCGATCGCCAACGTAACAGCGGCGGCGGCAAAGACCTTTCGCATGTGAGTCCTCTCGGGTGCGGAATTGTAGCGCGATCCCGCGCGGGTCGATGACGCGGGGCTACCAGCTCGCGTGCACGAGCGGCCGGACGCGCTGGTCATACAGGCGCCGGACGGCGGCCATTTTGTCGGCGTCGATCGGCGGTGCATCGGCGGCCTGCGCGTTCTCGCGCGCCTGCGCGGGCGTGCGGGCGCCGGGGATCGCGCACGTCACCGCGTCGAACATCAGGATCCAGCGCAGCGCGAACTGCGTCAGCGTTTCGCCGGGCGGCACGAGGGGCTTCAGCGTCTCGACCGCTGCGAGCGCCGTGTCGTACGGCACGCCCGAAAACGTCTCGCCCTTGTCGAAGCTCTCGCCGTGTCGATTGAAATGTCGATGATCGTCTTCGGCGAATGTGGAGCGCGCGCTGAGCTTGCCAGTGAGGAGGCCGCTCGCAAGCGGCACGCGCGCCAGAATCCCGATGTGTCGCGCACGCGCGGCGCCGAAGAACTCGTCCGCCGGTTTCAATCGGAAGATGTTGAAGATGATCTGGACCGTCTTCACGTTCGGATAGCGAATGGCCTTCATCGCTTCGGCGACGGTCTCGACGCTCACGCCGTAGTGCTGAATCTTGCCGGCTGCCACAAGGTCGTCGAGGATCCCGAAGACCTCGGGTCGATCGTAGACCGCAGGATGCGGGCAGTGGAGCTGGAGCAGATCGAGACGATCGACGTCGAGATTGTCCAGGCTCCGATCGATCCATGCGGTGAGATTCTCGCGCGTGTAGGCGTCGGGATCCTGGACCGGCAGTCGTCGGCCGGCCTTGGTGGCGACGTAGATGGTGTCGCCGGGCCGCTCTCGGCGAAGCTCGGCGACGAGCCGCTCGCTGCGACCGTCGCCGTAGACGTCGGCGGTGTCGATGAAGTTGACGCCGCTGTCGATCGCCGCGTGGAGCGCGCGCATCGATTCGGCATCGTCGACCGTGCCCCACGACCCGCCGATCGCCCACGCACCGAAGCTGACGGTCGAAACTTTGAATCCTGTCCGGCCGAGCGGTCGATAGTGCATGGGGACGGGGGATTTTTCCACACAAACGGGCCAAAAGGGGACAGAGGTCGGGAGGGCATTCGCCCAACCGACCTCTGTCCCCTAACTGGCCCTTTCTGTGGAAAAATCCCCCGTCCCTACTTGATCGTGATCTTCCCCGCCATCGCCTTGTTGAAGGCGGGCAGGTCGGTGGAATCGAGCTTCTCGACGCCCGCGCGCGCGCGGGCGAGTTCCTTCTCGAGATCGCCAAGCCACGCCATGGCCGCGGCCGTCGGCTTGTATTCCGCGCCGCCGGCGACGTCGCCCGCGCCGAAACCGATCACGCCATTCAGCCAGATCAAGTTCTGGTATAGGTGATAGTGCTCGACGTACCACTTGTCGTCGCTGTAGAAGTCGTGCTCGCTGAGCATGATGAGCTCGACGTCGAGCGCCTTCTTGTCGAGGTCCATCAGCGGCTTCTCGATTTCGTCCTTGCCGCGATTCGCCTTCAGCTGATCCTCGATCTGCTTGCGCACGATCTCGACGCGGTTGGTCAACTTCGACGTCTCATCGAGCGCGTTGCGCACGCGCAACTGCGCCTTCGTCGACTCGACCAGATCCGCGTCGCTCGACGGGATCATCATGTCCTTGATCACCGTGAACGGCTGTGTGTACGTCGTCCCGCCAGAGGTCATCTTCGCGATGTACTTCCCTGGCGCGGCGATCGGCGCGGCGCGCTGCGCGCCCTGAATGCCCCAGTGATTGACGGGGCGCGTCTCGCCACGGAAGCGACCGCCCTCCCAGATGTGCGGATTGTCGGGCGGCGTCGTGCGCAGCTCGACCACGGCCGGCGGCTCGTAACGCAGATCCCACGTCGCGATGTTGAGTCCCGCATGCGCCTGCACGTCGAACGACCGGACCACTTGATTGGCCGAGTCGAGTATCTCGAACTTGACCGGATCTGCCGGCGCCGACGCCAGCGAGAACGTCAGCTTCGCCTCGCCGCTGCGCGCTTCACGCATCGCCCGCGGCGGATAGAGCTTCGTCTCGCTCGCGGCCGGTGCGGCCTGCCCAGTCTCCTCGAGCCGCGTGATGTCATCCATCACCCACAACCCGCGGCCGTAGGTCGAAATCACGACGTCGTGATACGTCTTCTGAATCGTGATCCAGGTCACGGGCGCGCGCGGCAAATCGCTCTGGAGATTCGTCCACGTCGCGCCGTCGTTCATCGAGTAGTAGAACCCGTGGGCCGTGCCCGCGAAGAGCATGCCTTTCTTGTTCGGGTTCTCGGCGATCGACTTCGTGTAGTCGAGTGGATGCGTCTGCGGCAGCGCGCCGCTGATCTTCGTCCACGTCGCGCCGAAATCGTTCGTCTTGTAGAGATACGGCTTGCGATCGTCGACCAGATGCGTGTCGATCGCGACGTACGCCGTGCCCGGATCGAAGTTCGACGGCGAGATCTGGGTGACCGTCCCGAGCGGCGTGATGCCCGTGATGTTCTTCGTGACGTCCGTCCATTGGCCGCCGCCGTTCTTCGTGTACCAGAGCTTGCCGTCGTTGGTCCCGGCCCAGATCAGGCCCTTCTGAATCGGCGACGGCGCGATCGCAAACACGAGCTCGCCGTAGAACTGTCCCAGGTTGTCGCCGATGATCCCGCCCGACGACACGATGTGCGCCGGATCTTGCGTCGACAGATCCGGACTGATGACCTGCCAGGTCTGACCTTTGTCGCTCGTCTTGAAGATGACGTTGCAGCCGTAGTACACGGTCTCGTCATCGAACGGATCGAGCACGAGCGGTGGCGTCCAGTGACAGCGATACTTCAGGAACGGCGGCTCGGAGTCGAGCGTGTGAATCCACGGCGCGACCGATCGCGCGCGACCGACGTTCGCATCGAAGCGCGTGACCTCGTCGCCGTAGCATGACGCCCAGACGATGTCCGGATTCTTCGGCACCGGTAGCGTGAAGCCCGATTCGCAGCCGCCAATTCCTGGCTGCCACGTCGACGTCGCGCCGCCGCGTCCGCCGCGACCACCGCCGGCCGGCTGTCCCGCGTCAGGTGCGACCGCGCCCGTATCCGCCGGCGTGCCTGCCGCTGCCGGTGCGCCACCGCGCGCGGCTCCGCCACCAGCGGCCGCGGCTGGCGCGCCGCCACGCGCGCCCGCGCCGCCACCTGCGCCTCCGCCGCCACCACCGCGACGTCCGCCACCTCCTGCTGCCGCCACGCCCGTCGGCACGGCACTGCGCGCGACGTAGCTCGGGACGTTCGCCACCGGCACCGGCGAGTTCGACGGACCGCGCATCGTCCCATCGTCCTGACGATTGCTGTAGACCCAGTACGGCATGCGGTCGTCCGTGCCCACGTGATACATCTGCCCGATCGGCAGCGACACGCTCTGACTGCCCGTCGGACTCGTGATTCGCGCGCCGCCATCGTCGGTCAGCACGAAGTGCCGTCCATCCTTCGGATCGATCCAGACGTCGTGGCAGTCGCCGCACCCTCCGCCACCACCACCGCCGCCGCCGTATGTCACACCGCCATCGGTCGACCGATGGAACCCGCTGTTGAGGATGAACACGTCATCCGGATTCTGCGGATTGACCTTCATGCTGATGTAGTACCCCGCACGCCCGATGAGCGTGCGATCCCAGCTCACGGTCTTCCACGTCGCGCCGCCGTCGTCGGATCGCCACAGGGATCCCTGATTCGCCGTTTGAATGAGCGCGTACATCCGCTGCGGATTCGACGCCGCGATCGCGACGTCGATCTTGCCGACTGGCGGACGCGGCATCCCGCTCTCCGCCTTCTTCCAGGTGGTCCCGCCGTCGTGCGTGAGATACACGCCGCTGCCCGGACCGCCGCTGAACATCGCCCATGTATGGAGCTCGACCTGCCACATGCCCGCGATGAGCGTGTCCGGATTGTTTGGATCGAGTGAGATGCCCGAGCAGCCGGTGTTCTTGTCGACAAAGAGCGATTGCTTCCACGTCGCGCCGCCATCGGTCGTCTTGAAGACGCCGCGCTCTTGCTGTGGAGCCGTCACGCGACCAATCGCGCAGACGTATAAGATGTTCGGATTCGTCGGGTTGACGAGAATTCGTCCGATGCGGCCGACTTCCGGCAGGCCGACGTTCTTCCACGTCTTGCCGGCATCGGTCGACTTGTAGACGCCGTCGCCACCGATGTCGCTGTCACGGATGACCCAGGCCTCGCCCGTGCCGGCCCAGACTTGATTCGGATCGGATTGTGCGACGGCCAGCGCGCCAATCGCCTGAACCGGCTGGTCGTCGAAGATCGGCGCCCACGTCTGACCGCTGTCCGTCGATTTCCACACGCCGCCCGACGCCGCGCCGAGGTAATACGTCGTCGTATCGCCGGGCACGCCGGCCACCGACGCGACGCGACCCGCTGACTGCGGCCCGATGTACCGGAAGCGGAGCTCCGGGACGGTCTGCGCCATCTGCGGTCCGGCGGGGGCGCCACCACCGCGTTGGAACGCGCTGCCAGCGACCGACCAACACGCCGCTAATCCCAGCGCCACCAGCACGTTGCGACGCACCAAAACTCGCCTGTTCATGGTCCTACCTCCGATAGTGGTTCACGACTGATAGACGACGGGACGGCCGGTTCGCTTACGACCCGCCGTCGGCGCCCCAATTCTCCGCGGCGACCCACGGCAGCGCGTCCTCGTCGAGCACGCTGACGGACTCGGATCCGCTCGCCTGATTGTTCGCCGGCGCGGTCGTCCATGGCGGCGGCATACGACCTTGCAGGTGGTACACGAAGAAATCGAAGCGCTTGTGGTCCCCATACGCGCCGCCGTTCGTGTGGAGCGCGTTGGGGATCACGAGCAGGTCGAAATTCTTGTTCGCCAGGATCAACTTGTTGACGACCTGCATCGTCGACGAGGGGTCGACGTTGTTGTCCATCTCGCCGACGAGGAGCATGAGCGCGCCGCCGAGCTTCCCTGCGTTCTCCATGTTCGACGACGCGACGTACTCCGGACCAATCGGCCAGCCCATCCACTGCTCGTTCCACCAGAGTTTGTCCATCCGGTTGTCGTGGCAGCCGGCCGATGATGCGGCGGCTTTGTAGAATTCGGGGTGGAAGATGACGGCGCCGGCGGAATTCTGTCCGCCCGCGGAAGTGCCGTAGATCCCGACGCGCGTAATGTCGTAGTACGGATACTTCGCCGCGACCGCCTTGTGCCAGAGAATGCGATCGGGGAAGCCCGCGTCGGCGAGATTCTTGAACGCGACGTCGTGGAACGCTTTCGATCGATTCGCCGTGCCCATGCCGTCGATCTGGACGACGATGAATCCGAGCTCGGCGAGCGTCTGCATGCCGGTCTGCGCGCTGAACGTCTTCGGCACGAATGAGCCTTGCGGGCCGGCGTAGATATTTTCGATGACCGGATATTTCTTCGCCGGATCGAAATTCGTTGGACGGACGATGATCCCCCAGATGTCAGTCGTGCCGTCGCGGGCTTTTGCCGTGAACACCTCAGGCGCCTTCCAGCCCGTCGCGAGCAGATCGGTGATGTTCGCTTTTTCGAGCGTCATGACGAGCGACTGATCGCTTGCCTTGCGGAGCTCGCTCACCGGCGGCGCATCGACGCGCGAGTACGAGTCGACGTAGAAGGCGTGATCCGGCGACCATGCAAGCGTGTGCTGTCCATCGCCCTTCGTGTAGCGCGTCAGTCCGGTGCCGTCGATGTTGATGCGGAAGTAATTGAGGAAGTACGGATCCTTGCCCGCGTCCATGCCATTTGCCCAGAAATAGACCTGGCGCGCGGAGTCGTCGACGCGATCGACGTTGTGCACGGTCCAGTTGCCCTTGGTGATCTGACTCTTCACCTGACCCGTGACGCCGTCGTAGAGATACAGATGGCTCCAGCCATCGCGCTCCGACATCCAGATCACCTCCTTGCCGTCGTCGAGGTCATGACGGTACTGACGGCCCGAGTCGCTCAGGCCCGCGGCGGCCGTGCGGTAATCGATGAACGTCTTGCTGGTCTCTTCGATCTGGGCGCGCGCCTTGCCGGTCGCCGCGTCAACTTCAATCACCCGATAGATTTGATGCCCGCGCTGGTTGTATTCGAAGGTGAACGCGCGGCTGTCCTTTCGCCACTGGATGTTGCCGTTGCCGTACGGATTCGGAAACAAGGTGTTGTCGATCGGCGTCGCCTTCTTCGATGCGAGATCGAACAACTCCGGCTGATCGAGATTCATGACGTCGCCGGGCTTCTGGTAGTACATCGATGACGACTTCGGCTGAAGCTGATCGCTCGGCGACGACTGAACGTAGTTGACCATCCGCTGATAGCCCGGACGCCGGCGATACGCGGCGATCTTCTTGCTGTCGGGCGACCACGCCACGGCGTTGATCATGTAGTAGTTGCCTTCCGAGCCATCCCAGCTCACCGGCGTCGGCTCTGCCGCCGCAGCAGCACCAGCTTGACGGCCGCGTCCGCCCGCGGCGCCACCGGTCGACGGCACCGGACGCACATAGATATTGAAGTTCTCGATGAACGCTTCCATCTTGCCGTCGGGAGACACGCGCACGGCCTGTTGATCATTGACTGCGCCACCAGCGCGTCCCCCACCTCCACCGCCCGCGCGACCCTGCCCGCCGGCACGGCCTGGCGCCGCGTCGGGCGAAGCCGTCTGCTGCTGCCGCGCGCACACGTAGTCGGTCAGCGTGCAGCGGTAGCGCGGCGGTGCAGGCGCACCGGGTGCAGGTGGCCCGCCACGTCCGCCGGCGCGTCCCGCTCCCGCGGGAGCAATCGCAAACTCGATCGCCTGCATGTTGTCGACGTAGGTGAACGTCGCGATTGGCAGCGTAAGCGCCGTGTACGATCCGCTCGCCGCTGTCGAAATCGCCGCGGCGAGCTTCGCGTGATCGAACGCGGGCGCCTTCGTCGCTGCCGCCTCGTCGACGAGCACGAACTCATTGCCGCCCTTCACCGACTTGCGGTACCAAAACTTCGACGTACCCTCGACCCACGTTGGCGTCTCGACGACGTCATAGATCGTGTTGCGGACGCGATCCGCGAGGCTGTTCGCGCGGTCGTAGTCCTGCTTGATGTCGGCGGCCTGCGCACCGGTCAGCACCGGCAGGCCGACAAATGCGACGAGTGCCAGGAGTCCGCCGAAAAGGAGCTTCTGCTTCATGGGAGTTGGCCTCCAGCGAGTTTCAGGTACACGGATTTCGCCTGATCGATCTGCGCCTTGAACGCATCGCGGTCGGCGTCGCTACGCCAGGGCGAGCGGCTGGCCCGCGCCCAGATCGCGTCGACGACCGCAGCGAGAAATCTGGCGTCGCTCTTCGACACGAACGGCGTGTTGCCACGCACAACATACACTGGACTCGTTTGCGCGAACGCGTAGCTG
>CAYQRM010000125.1:0-14748 GCA_964419785.1 uncultured Solibacteraceae bacterium
GCCATGCGCACCTGAAATGCGGCGTCGTGCCGCGCGATCCGCAGAATCGCATCATACGCAGAATCGCCGGCGACCATCCGCTGCACGGCGGCCTGGCGCACTTCGAAGCCACAGGTCGGTGGTCCAAGCGGGCAATGCCACGTCGCGGCGTAATTGACGAGCTCGGTATCCGGATCCTGCGCGATGCCCAGCGCTTCGATCGCGCTCGCGCTCGGCATGTTGCCCGGGTTGCGAGGCCGCGCCGCCAGCCGCAGCGTCGTGCGCACATCGTCTGCAATGTGAAGAGTTCGATCGTTGCGAAGAAGCAGGACGACCGCGTCCGGATACTGCGCGAGGACGCGCATGACATCCGTTTCTTCGGCTTGATTGTTGTAATGCAGCCGGGCCACAGCCTCGCGAATCGTCGCCCGTGTGTCGCCGTCGGTCTCAGTGGCGAGCTGGCCGAGTAGAGCCTTCGATGCCGGCAGGACGTCCGGTCCCTTGCTGTGCACGAGCGATTGCGCGAGCGCGTCCGCCGCACGCGCGCGAACGTAGGCGTCGTCGTCGTGGAGCATCGTTTCGATCGCCGGCACTTCATCCGGATTCTCAAACTGCCCGAGGCCGCGGACTGCCACGCGCCGCAGCGCCGGATCGGCGGCGCCGAGCGCTGCGCGCACGAGCGCATCGTCCGAGATCAGACTCTGTGATCGTTTCGCCGTCGCCGGATACCAGCGATCGGCCAGCAGCCGATCGAGCGCGAGCTGGACGGATTCGAGCGAGCCCGTTTGAGCGGGCACGACGTACGCGGCCGGGATAACTCGCGCGCTTCCGCGCGGCGTGGGCGCCGGCTCCGGATTGCCACTCGGATTCGTAATCGCGTCCGTAAACGGCGCCGCCAGCGAGTCGAGCTTGGGCCTGAACGCCGCGGACGCGGGTCCGACGATCACGCGCGCCGTCGAGAGCACCGCTTCGCCGTACCATTTCTTCCACGCCGTGACGATCTGATCCTCGCGAAGTCGCGCCGCGATCGGATTCGCGTCAGCCAGTGCGAGCCGCGCGCCCTCTCGCTCCTCGAACGCCACGCGAGCACGCCCGGCATTGGCGACAACCTCCGCGATCGCGAGCGCGTCCGGTTCCTTCGCGGATGCGAGCAACCATGCCGTCGACATCGCTGCGACACCAACGTTGCGCATCTCAGTCGCGCTCGACTTGTCTGCCGTGTCGAGATTCGTGTGGTAGTACCGATCGGTGAAGTGCCAGTCGAGCACGGCCGGAATGCCCGCCGTGCCGAACACCGTGTGATCGCTGCCCCCCTCGTACGGATTCGTGTTGACGACCCAGCCGCCCTTGCGCGCGACGCGCAGGCAGACCGCGAGATGCAGATCGTTCAGGAGATCGCCCTTGAGTGTTTCAGCGCGCACTTCGCCCCGGCCCCACTCGGTGTGCGGGTCCCAGGCGCGGTCCCACACGGCGCCAGGATCCGGATAGCGCTCGATCAAGAAGCTGCCGCCCGTCTTGCGAACGTCCTCGCCGGTCATGTCCATCGAAAACATGTACCGAACGTTCTTCGCCTGGTCCGGATGATCCGTGAGCCACTGACGGCTGCCGACGATCTCATCGAGCCAGAGGAGGGTCAGCGTGCGCCCAGGGGCCGCGATCTTGCCTTGCGCCATGCCTTGGGCAAGCGCGCGCGCGACCTCCGCGAGCGTCGCAACGCCGCTGCCGTTGTCGTTCGCGCCGGGCTCCTGCACGTGGACGGCGACGACGACGCGCTCGGCGGGAGCGACGTGGCCGGGAATCTCGGCGACGAGCGTGCGCGCGGGCTTGGTCGAGAACGTGCTCGCGATCGTGACGCGTACGGTCGCCGATCCGCCCGCCAGCGCCTTGCGCAAGCTCGTCATCGCGTGCGGCGTCGCTTTGAAGCCGAAGCCTTTGCGCGTCTCGTCGTACGGAATGCTGCCCCACTGCAAAATGTTCCACGACTCGCGCGGCGTCGCCTTCGCGCCAGGCGGATCGGGATTCACGTACTCGCCGAATGCGCCGGAGACAACGCCGATCGCACCGTGACCGATCACGGCGCGACGCCAAAGCTGCGCCACGTCCGCGTCGCCCATCACGACGGCACCTGCGACATCGCGGTTCGCGTAATCAGATTCCTGATCGCCCTTGCCGACGTCGACGAGCTTCGCCGTCACGCCTTGAGGGACCGTCGAGAACGAATTGATGCAGAGCGCGATTCGCTCGTGCTCGTGCGAGAGCACGACCTCGTCGGGCCGTCCGGCGCGCACGATCGCGAGCGTGCCGATCGTGTGGTCCCAGCCTTTCGTCGGATTCGGATACTCCTCGATGTGAAGCTCGGGTCCTGCGGGCGATGCCGCGGCGCCCGGCACGCGATCACGGAAGCCCGACGCGAGGAGCCGCGCGTGCACGCGATCGATTGTCGCGTCGAAGCCCGGATTGCCCGGCAAGCGCCAGTACCCAGTGATGAATCGGACGTGATCGGCGGAGGCTTTGAGATCAAATCGCGACCACAGCGCGCCAATGACCGGATCGACGACCCTCCCGAGCGCGGGAGACAGCGCCGGCCGTGGCAGCGTCGCCGCGCCAGTTCCCGCGCCGAGGAGCGCGACCGCCGCGAGTGCGACGAGCGCCCGCCTCATTTGGAGGCCCGACCCGCGGGCCGCTTGCCGGAGTACTCGAGCATCTGCTGCTCCAGGTCGAGAGGATACGAGATCTTGACGTCGACGATCTCACCGCCTGCGCCGGTCACGGCCTCGAGCCGCGGCTGCACGAAGCCGGTGTACGAGGGCAAGTTCAAGCGATCGACGCGCGCGACGATTTCGTCGCGGAGGGCTGGATCGAAGTGCACGCCGTACGCCTCGAAAAACGCCTTCGCGGCGTCGTAATCGCCTTCGGATTTGATGCGCTGAATCTCTCCGAGCAGCTTCCCGGCACCCTCGCGAAACGCCGCGGCGTCCACCATCACGTAGTACGTCTTGCCGTCGCGCTTGCGGACATCAATCGCCTTGGTGTGCGCGATCAGCCAGCGCACGATCGCCTGGCGGTTGCGCATGTGATCTTCTTCGATCGACGTGCCCTCGCGCACGCGTCGGAGCTGGACGAGCGCGTTCCGCGCGTACGCCTCGTACTCCGCCTGAACGATCTCCGCCTGGTGCTCCGCGGGCAGCAAGCCGACCTCCGCGGATTTCGGCTCCGGCATGAAATACAGCGCGACGAGGTCCGCGCGCGTCTCCTCGAGCGCCGAGTACTGTTCCTTGAGCGCAAGTTGCGGCTGACCGTCAAGATGCGCCGCGACGCGGCCCGATCCGTGGCCGAGCACTTCGTGAATCGCCGTGACGACCTCGCTCGCGAGCGCGCCCCATCGTTCCGCGCGCGCGACTTCTTCTTCCGACCACGCGAACTCGCGCCGGTACGCCGGCGGCTGCGACTTGTCGTAGGCCTCGTTGATGTTCGCGAGCGACACCGACTTGCTGCCGCGTTGCTCGCGAATGCGTTGATCGTTCGGCAGGTTGATGCCGATCGCGGTCACCGGTCCGGCCTCGCCGGTTTCCGTCACCACGTCGATCGCCCGGGCGGTCACGCCTTTGACGTCCGTCCGCCGGTACTTCGCGTCCCACGGCATCCGCGCCTCGTACCACGGCGCTGCCGCGGCGAGCTGCCGCAGGCCCTCACTCTTCGCGTGATTCACGTAGCAGACGATAGCTTCCCACGCGCCCTTGACACCGCGCGCGTCGAGATAATTTTCGATGAAGCCGTTGATCGTATCGACCGGCGAATCCTTGTCGTCGACCCAGGCTTCGTCGTACGCCACGCGATCGGCGTCCTCGCCCGTCTCGTAGAATTTCACGAGCGCTTCGAGCGCCTTGCGCATCGGCGCGGGCGCGTGCGGCAGCACCAGGCGCAGGTGCCCGACGATCGCACGAATTTCTCTGGCGTACCGTCCGTTCACGCGGTACACCTCCTCTTCGAGCGCACCGTTGCGTTTCGTCAGACGCGAATTCAGGCCGTACCGCTCCTCAAACCCGTTCAAGTCGGCCATCGTCACCGACTCGTACAAATTGTTGGCGCTGGCGGCCAGGATGTCGCGGCCGTGCTCGGGCGTCTTGCTCGTGACGAGCGGATCGACGGACGCGTCGAAGAACGGCTCTTCGAGTCGCGCGAGCAGTTGGTCGAGCGACTCCCCCGCCCTGAGCGGAAATGGCGCGCCGCTCGCTTGAGCCGCACGCGCGGCCTCGCGGAGCGCCGACGGCGCGCACGCGAGCACGAACTTTCGTGCGGTCAAATTGTTGTGCGGACCGGAATTGATCCAGAACAGTTTCGCGTAGCGGCGAATCTCCGCCAGCGTCGCCGCGTCGACGTGGTCTCCATGCACGAGGATCTCTTCGATCACCTCGCGCATGTCGAGCGAGTGGCGATACCGCTGGTCGTAGTAGATGTCGCGGCCGGCGATCGCCGCGCGCGAAAGATGCCAGACGAGAATCTTCTGATCCAGCGGAAGGCCGTCGAATCCGTCCGCGTAGTACTGGACGATGGCGGCGTCGTTGACTTGTTCGATGAGATACGTGCGCGTCACGTTGGCAGCTCGAATGTTTCCAGGTGATTGGGGGTTTTCACCGTCCAGTGCAGCTCGCGCTCGATCCGCGCCTTGAGTGCGTCCATCGGGCCGACATCGCCATGGACGAGACAGGTGAGCTTCGGCGGCCGCGTGAATCCGCCGAGCCAGCGACGGATCTCGTTCGCGTCGGCGTGCGCCGACATCGCGTCGATCGATTGAATCTCGGCGGCGACGGGAATATCGCGGCCGTGAAGGCGCGTGAACTTCGCGCCGTCCTTGAGCTTGCGTCCGCGCGTGCCTTCCGCCTGATACCCGCAGAAAAGCACGGTGTTGCGCGCATCCGGCAGCGCGCGCTCGAGGTGGTGCAGCACGCGGCCGCCCGTCGCCATGCCGCTCGACGAGATGACGATCGAGGGCTGCGACGACTCCTGTACGTCACGCGATTCGGCAATTGAGGACACCACTTGCAGCCGTGCCGTGCAGAACGCGCACGTCTGGCGATCCTTCTTGTGCCAGCCGTCAGGCGCCTGATCGGTGACCGTCGCGTCCAACTCGGCTGCGCGCGCGCGATATTCCTCGAGCACGGCCGCAGCCATGGGACTGTCTACATAGACTGGCAGCACCGGAATCTGGTTTCGCGTTTCGAGATCGTGTATCCAGTACAAGAGCTCTTCGACGCGCCCGAGCGCGAACGCCGGTATGATGACCTTGCCGCCGCGAGCGGCCGTGCGCGTGACGATTTCCGCGAGCCGCGCGCCGTTGTCGTCGGCCTCGTGTGCGCGATCGCCGTACGTCGACTCCACCAGCAGCACGTCCGCACCCTCGACCATCGTCGGATCCGGCAGGACGGGACGGCCGAACCGGCCGAGGTCGCCGCCGAACAGCAGCACCTGGCCCGTGGACTCGATGACAATGCGCGCGTACGACGAGCCGAGCAGATGACCGGCGTTGATGAACTCGACGGTCACGCCCGGCGCGATCGGGATCGGCCGGTTGTAGCCGACGGGCTGAAGGCGCGTCATCGCCCGCTCGGCTTCCACCGTCGTGTAGAGGGGCAGTGCGGGCGAATGCTTGGTGTACCGCTTGCGGTTGGCGCGCTCGGCGTCCTCTTCCTGGAGCTTCGCGGCGTCGGCGAGCACGATCTTTGTCAGATTCTGCGTCGCCGGCGTGCAGAACACGCGACCTTTGAAGCCCTGCCCGACCAGACGCGGCAGGTACCCGCAGTGATCGAGGTGCGCGTGCGTCAGCACGACGGTCTCGATCGATTCGGCGCGGACCGGCAGCGCCTGCCAGTTGCGCTCGCGCAATTCTTTCAGCCCTTGGAACAGCCCGCAGTCAACGAGAATGCGATGGCCGTTGGTCTCGAGCAGGTGTTTCGAACCGGTGACGGTGCGCGCGGCACCGAGGCATGTCAACGTCATAGCGCTAAGTGAAATAGCCTATCTGACCGCCGGTGTGCCAGAACAAGACGGTCTGGTCCGCCGTGAATTCGCCGGCGCGAACTCGAGCGATGAGGCCGGCCATCGCCTTGGCCGTATACGTGGGATCGAGGAGGATGCCTTCGCGGCGCGCGACGAGCTCGAGCGCCTCGGTCGAGGCTGGCGTCGGCACGCCGTAGCCTCCGCCCACGAAGCCATCGTCAACATCAATCGCGCGATTCGCGCCGATCGTTTCCGGGCGCGCGCCCAATCGAGCGGCAATACCGGCAAGCAGATCGCCGACGGTCTTCGCAAGCGCGGCTGACGGATCGTCCGCGCTGATGCCGATGATGCGCGGCTCGAGACCGAGAAGCGCGCAGCCGGCAATGAGGCCCGCCTGAGTGCCGCCGGAGGATGTCGCGAAGACGATCGCGTCTGGCCGGATGTTGACGCTCGAGAGCTCCGCGACGCCGCGCGCGAAGCCGAGCGCGCCGGTCGGCGTGGAGGCGCCGAGCGGCACGATAGACGGGCGCATGCCGGCTCGTCGAGCGCGATCGGCCAGTGTTTCCATCATCGGTGCGCGTTCGTCGCGCGAGGAGACGTAGTGCACGGTCGCGCCGAAGAGCGCGTCCAGTCGCGCGTTCGCGGTGGCCACCGGCTGAGGCTCGCCATTGACGACGAGGTCGACCGCGAGCCCGAGCGCAGCGCCCGTGGCGGCCGTCACGCGCGCGTGGTTCGACTGCACGCCGCCGCACGTGATGAGCGTGTCCGCGCCACTCGCGATCGCCTCGGCCGCGACCGCCTGCATCTTCCTGACTTTGTTTCCGCCGGCGCCAAACGACAGCAGATCGTCGCGCTTCATGAAGAGTCGCGGACATGTCGGACCGAGCACGGCCTCGAGTCGGGCGAGCCGATCGATCGGCGTCACGTGCGGCGCGAGCGACACGCTCGGCAACGACATCAGGGCGGCGAGGGCGGTGGCCACGGCAGTGCTCATGATATGTGGTCGCGGCCCCGCGCCGCGAAACGCAGTTGTCTATACTCAGTGGGATGTCCAGTGCGCTTTTGACGGCGCTCGGGGACGGCTCGATGGCGCTCTCGGTCGAGCTGCGGCCGCCGCGCGCCGAGCTCGACGCCGCCGCCGGGATGGACGCGTGGATCGACACGCATCACGCCGTCCGCGGCCTCGTGCGCGCCGGAACATACGTGTTTCTCACCGACAGCGCCGTCGGCGCCAGCGAAGAACAGAATCTGCGCCATCTCGTCATCAATCTCGGCGATGACGTGCCGCGCGATCGCGTGGTGCCGTTCCTCACGACGAAGCATCCGCTCGAGTTCTGTCTCGGTTATGCCGAGCGCGCCTGGCACGAAGGCTTTCGCTCGCTCGTCGTCCTCGGCGGCGATCGGACGGTGGGACCGCCTCGATGCGTCGAGCACGCGTGGCAGTTGCGCGAGGCGATCCACGAGCACGTGCCGGGGTTGACGCTCGGCGGCTGGGCGAATCCTCACGCGGATGCCGCACGTCAGGTGGGATATCTCGGCGATTCACATTTCCACGGCGACTTTTTTCTGACACAGGTCGTCTCGCACCACGATCGTGCGGCCGTCGACAGCTTCCTCGGGCAGATCGCGCGGCAGCAGCTCAAGATTCCCGGTGTCTTTGGGGTGTTCTACTACCGCAGCGCGAATCCAAGGACGCTCGCGACGCTCGCGAATTTCCTGCCCGTGCCGGTCGAAGGACTTCGTGCGGACTTCGCGCAGGGCGCGTCGCCGGAGGAAATCTGCGCGCGGACGATTCGCACGCTGCGGGCCGCGGGCGTCGAGCATTTTTACGTCTCGAATCTGCCCGTCGGCCGCGCGCGTCAGACGCTGGAGAGGATCGTAAATAACGCCGGGTGTCTTTTTGGAGGACATGTCCTCTAAAAAGACACCCGGCGTTATTTTCAGAAGGCCCTGCCCCACTCCGTGTCGAACACGAACTCGCTGAGCGGGCGGCGCGTGCGCGGCTGGCGCTCGGCGACGCGATGCGATTCGTGCGGCAGCGCGTCGGGATCGCCCGCATAGCCGATCGCCATGATGACCGCCGGGGTGAACGACGCCGGCACGTTGCACGCCTCGCGCGCGGCGGCCGTTTCGAATCCCTCCATCTGGCGCACCGACAGCCGCATCGCCGTGGCTTGAAGCGTCAAGAACGCGACCGCTTGGCCCGCGTCGTACCACGCGCCCGCGCTCGGGCCATATTTCCGTGTCTCGTCGACCGCGACCAGCACCAGCACCGGCGCCGCCTCCGCCCAGGATCGATTCTTCGGCAACAGCGCCGCGAGCAGCGCTTCGAACGCCGTCGGCGACTCGCGCCGCACGATCACGACAAACCGCCACGGCTGTTCGTTCTGGCCGGACGGCGCCCACCTCGCGGCCTCGAACAGCCGCAGCAGCTCGGCGCGGGTCACGTCCTTCGTCGAATCGAACGCTCTGGGACTCCACCGGCGCGCGATCAGGTCGATCACGTCGTGATCGGTCCGCGCGGTCTTCGGATGATCGGAACCCATTGGCTTATCATTCTATTGATGGCCCGCTACCTGGACGACGTCCCGTTCTCAGGAATCATCCGCATCCGCGACATGATGTATTCGGTCGACCGGCCGTTCCGGCTCGATCAGGGCGACGTCAGCTTCGACGCGCCCGCCACCGTCAAGACCGCGCTCCTTCGCGGCATCGACGAAAATCGCACGCACTACGTGCAGACGACGGGTATTCCGCCGCTCGTCGAGCTTCTAGCCAATAAGTTGCGGACGCGCAATCGGATTCCCGTCGAGCGCGACGACGAAGTGATGGTTACCTCGGGCGGGATCCACGCGGTGTACGCGGCCTGTCAGGGCTTGCTGGAGCCTGGCGACGAGGTGCTCGTCCCCGATCCCGAGTGGCCGCCTGCCGTCGGCAATATCGCGTGCGCGCACGCGGTGCCGGTGCCCTACACGCTCCATGAATCGCTTGGCTGGCGGCCGGACGTCGAAGAGATGCGCCGCCTCGTAACGCCGAAGACGCGCGCGATTTACGTCAACTCGCCGAACAACCCGTCGGGCGGGGTGCTCACGCGGCAAGATCTCGAAGCGATCGCCGCCCTCGCGACCGAGCGCAATTTGTGGGTGTTCTCGGACGAAGCCTACGAGGACGTGCTCTTCGACGGCCGCGAGCAGATCAGCATCGCGTCGCTCCCGGGTATGTACGCGCGCACCATTCCGCTCTACACATTCAGCAAGACGTATGCGATCACCGGACTGCGCCTCGGGTACCTCGCCGTGCACGATCCGCAGATCCGCGATCGCGTCCGCAAGGTGCTCTTCTACACGGTCTCCAACACCTCGTCGCTCGTGCAGTACGGGGGCGTCGGCGCGCTGGCGGGATCGCAGGACGCGGTCGGCGGGTTTCAGCACGAGCTGGCCGCGCGACGCGATCTGCTCTACGAGGGCATCGATGACGCGGCGCCTGGAATCTTCAGTGGCACGAAGCCAGCGGGCGCGTTCTACGCGTTCATGAAGATCGATCCGTCATGGCGGTCGCCGCTCGCGAACGCCCCGGCGTCGCGCTCGTGGGCGATGACAGAGTTCTTGATCAAGACGTGCCGCATCGGCTGCGTCCCGGGCGTGGATTTCGGCGCACAGGGCGAGAACCACGTGCGCTTCTGCTTCGCGCGCGACCGACAGGAACTCGAGGGCGCGCTCGCATCGATGAAATCCGCACTGCGGACCGTCGTGGGACACCTGGCACCAGGCACCCGCTAGTACAAGTGGCGTCCGCCATCGACTCGGATCGTCTCACCGGCAATGAAATCCGAGTCGATGAGCAACAACACAGCCTTGACGATCTCGCCGGGCCCGCCCCAACGGCCGAGCGGCGTGGACTTTTCGACGCCCTCGCTTTCCTCCTCGGTGGTGCCGGGCGGCGCGAGAATGGGGCCGGGCGCGATCGCATTAACGAGAATTTGGTCGCCTGAAAGCTCGAGCGCGAGGGCCTCGGTGAGGGCCTTCACGCCCGCCTTCGCGACGTAATACCCGAGATAACCCTTGTAGCGCGGCCGACCGCTCGTCGGCAGCCAGTCTGAAAAATTGACAATGCGTCCGCCGCCGTTCTTGCGCATCAGCGGAACCGCGGCGCGGCTGCAGAGAAATGTCGCACGCAGGTCGACGTTGAGCTGCTTCTCCCATGTGGCGACATCGAATTGGTCGAACGGCACGGACTGGTAGACGGACGCCATGTTGACGAGCACGTCGAGCCGCCCGAATTCCTTGCCGACGGTCGCGACCAGTGCCTCGCATGCGGACGGATCGCTGAGATCCGCGCGCACGGTGAGCGCGCGGCGGCCGAGCTTGCGCACGGCGGCCGCGGTCTCGTCCGCCTCAGCGCTCGATCGATTGTAGGAAAGCGCGACGTCGGCGCCGCGCTCGGCCACCGCTGTCGCGACCGACGCGCCGACGCGCTTCGCGCCGGTGAGCAGCACCACTCGATTGGACAAGAGCATGCCCCAATCTTAGCGTGCTACGTGTTTGGTGCTCAGTGGTGGGTGCTGTGTTTGTGCGTCACGGACTCTTTCGCAGCCGCGCACGACCCGCCGCGCGTGAGGCCCGTGAGTTCGCGCGGCGCCCGTCGATCGAAAAGTCACCGCCGCCCGCGAGGATCAGACACGCGAGCGCGCCTGCCATCAACGCGACGTACTCGATGCCGTGTCCCACTCCTGGCACGTTCGTGTAGTTGAGGAACCAACCCCAACGCCAGTGAATTTTCCAAATGCCGATGCCGACGTCGACGAGGCACATCGCGGCGGCATAGCGTGTCAGCGCGCCAAGGGCGATGAGCACTCCACCGACGAAATGGACCAGCCCGCCGAGCACGGCGAGGATGAACGCCGGCTCGAGGCCGGCCGCGTGCAAAGTGGCGGCGGCATTCGTGAGGCCACCGGGCCCGACCCCCGGTCCGCTCCACACGCCGAACAGCTCGTGCGCGCCGTGCGCGATCAACACGGCGGCGACCGTGAGACGCAGGAGCGCGAGGCCCAGGTTTGTCATCGTGTCCGAAAGACGCGGCTCATCCAGTCCTGTTTCGGCCCGCGGGGACCCGGGCTTTACCCGGGCCGCCCGCGGCCTTGGGCTACCATAGCCCATGCCTGTCGGAACGAACGTTCGTGTCGCCGCCCGTGTGGGCAGCTTCACCTACGCCATCCGCAACATCGTCGCCGAAGCGAAGAAGCTCGAAGCCGCCGGACGGACGGTTCGCTATCTGAACATCGGCGACCCGATTCCATTTGGATTTCAGACGCCGCCGCACTTGATTGACGCCGTGGCGCGCGCGATGCGCGACGGACAGAACGGTTACACCGCGTCAGTCGGCGTTGCGCCAGCTCGCGAAGCGGTCGCGGCCGAGTACGGCAGGCGCGGCGTGCCGGTGAGTCCCGATCGCGTCGTCCTCACATCTGGAACGTCCGAAGGCATCGAGCTCACGCTCGGTGCGTTGGCCGACGCGGGCGACGAAGTGCTCGTGCCGACGCCGACCTATCCGCTCTACACCGCGGTGCTCGCGAAGCTCGGCGCGCGCGCGGTCTACTACCGTACCGATCCTGCGCGCGACTGGCTGCCGGACATGGACGATGTGCGGCGGCTGGTGACGCCGGCGACGCGCGCGATCGTGATGATCGATCCGAACAATCCGACGGGCGCGGTCTATCCGGAAGCGACCCGACGCGCCTTCATCGATCTTGCCGAGCGCACGGGCGTGCCGATTCTCGCCGATGAGGTCTACAGCGACCTCGGCTTCAACGGGCCGACGCCGCTGCTCGGTTCGCTCGCGCCGGATGCGCCGATCATCTCGTTTTCGTCGCTCTCGAAAGGGTTCGTCGCGCCGGGCTGGCGCGCCGGTTGGCTCGCCGTGGGACGCACGGATCGTCTGAACGACGCGCTCGCCGCGATCAAGAAGCTCGCCGACGGACGACTCTGCAGCCCGGGTCCCATGCAATTCGGCATCGAGGCCGCGCTCAACGGCGATCGATCGCACCAGCGCGAGTTCGTGCGCGAGCTGAAGCTGCGAGCGGACCTGACGACGAGCCGGCTGCACTCGATTCCCGGCATGACGTGCGTCGCGCCGCGCGCCGCGTTTTACGCGATGCCGAGCGTCACGCTCCACCCTGGCGACTCGGACGAAGATTTCGTCCTCGCGCTGCTCAAGGCGACGGGCATTTTGTGCGTGTACGGTTCGGGCTTCGGGCTGCCCGCGCATCTCGGCTTCTTTCGCATTGTCTTTCTCGCGCCGCCTGACGATCTCAGCGCGATCTACGACGATCTCGCGGCATTCACGGCCCGATATCTTTCCAGCGACCCTGTCGCACGGTCCTGATGTCGTCTGGATCGCGCGAGCGGCACCTGATCCTCTTTGCGGTCACGGCGCTGCTTCTCGGCGTCGTCTTCCTGTGGACGCTGTATCTCATCCGCGAGGTGCTGCTCGTCTTGTACGTGAGCGGTTTGCTCGCCGTCGGCTTCAGTCCGATCGTCGCGCGCTTCGAGCGCGGCTATCGGATGACGACGAAGCGGCGGTTGCCGCGATGGGCGGGCATCCTTCTGCTCTACATCGGCCTGCTGCTCGTCGTCGCGATCGTGTTCGCGATCGTCGTGCCGCCGTTCGTCTCGCAAGCGCGCGCGCTGTGGCTCGACATGCCGAAGTACCTCGACCTCGCGCAGGACGCGTTGGTTCACGCCGGCATCATGGGCGAACGCTGGACGTCGGCGGACATTGTGGCGCGTCTTCCGGATCCCGGCCTCGCGTTTGCCGGCGTGTTGGGCGTGCTTCGTACGGCTGCGGGCATCGCGGCCACGATCGTGACGGTGATCGTGCTGCCGTACTACATACTGCTCGAGTCCGAATCGCTCGGGCGCAGCTTCATCAAGCTCTTCGCGCGTGAGCGCCGGCCTCGCGTCGCGCGCGTGCTCGAGACGGTCACGGTGAAGGTCGGTGCATGGCTCGGCGGCCAGCTGTTCCTCTCGATGATCATCGGTACGTCATCGGCGATCGGCCTCTGGCTGCTCGGCGTGCCGTACTTCTACGTCTTCGCCGTGCTCGCGGCGCTCGGCGAGCTCATTCCGGTGGTCGGACCCATCGTCGCGGCGATTCCCGCGGTGCTCGTCGGCTTTTCGGTCTCGATTCACACGGGCATTTTCGTGGCGGTGTACTTCACGGCGCAGCAGTCGCTCGAAAACCATTTCATCGTTCCGCGCGTCATGCAGAAGCAGGTCGGCGTGAGCGCCGTGACGGTGATCGTCGCGCTGCTCATCGGCACGGAGCTGCTCGGCATCGTCGGCGCGCTGCTTGCGGTGCCGACGGCCGCGATCGTGCAAGTGCTCTTCGAGGAATATCTCGAGCGTGAGTAGCGTGCCGCTCCGGCTCGATCGCGCGCCCGTCGCGCTCGGCATCTACACGCTGCTCGCGCTCGTCCTGACGTGGCCACTCGTCACGCACCTCAGCAGCCGCATCGCGTGGGATCTCGGCGATCCGGTCTTCAATTCGTGGATCCTGATGTGGACGGGCGGGCAGGTGCTGGCCGCGCTGCGCGGCGATTTCAACGCGCTGCACGATTACTGGAACGGGAACATCTTTTATCCCGAGCGGCTGACGATTGGGTACTCCGAACATCTCACGCCGCAGATGCTGCAGGCCCTGCCGTTCTTCGGCGCGACCGGGAGCATCGTTCTTGGCTACAACCTGGTGTTTCTCGCAACGATCGCCATGTCGGGCTGGGCGATGTACTTGCTCGTGCGCGAGCTGACGAACCGGCCGCTCGCGGCGTTCGTGGCGGGCCTCGCGTTCGCGTTCGCGCCCTACCGGATTCCTCAGGGACCGCACATCCAGGAATTGTCGAGTCAGTGGATGCCGCTCGTGCTTTATGGCTTCCGACGGTATTTCGTCACGCAACGGACGCGCGCGCTCGTCGGCGGCAGCGCGGCCCTCGTCGTCCAGAATCTGTCGTGCGGATATTTTCTGTTGTTCTTCGCGCCGTTTGCCGGCGCGTACTGCCTGTACGAGATGGCGGATCGCCGGCTGCTGCGGAACGCCCGGGTGTGGGCGTCGCTCGTCGCGGCCGCCGTCATTGTTGCCGCGATCACGTGGCCATTTCTCGGGCCGTACCTCAAGCTGCGGCGGATGAGCGAAGTGGGCACGCGCACGTACCGCGAAGCGGTCGAGTTCTCAGCGGACGTGTACTCGTTTGCGACGGCGTCGGCGGCGAGTGTCGAGGGCAAAGTGATCGCGGCGTTCCCGAAGGGCGAGGGCGAAGGATTCCCGGGACTGGCGATTCTCGCGCTTGCCGCGACGGGCGTCGTCGCGGGCGTGCGCCGCGCGCGCGAAACGGTCGCGGCCCCGAAAAGTATTCCCGGAATGCTTTTCGGCCTTACGCTGAGCGTAAGTCTCGCGCTCGTGCTGGTCCTGCTGGTGCACGGCAGCCTGCCGTTCAGCGTCGGGGGCGAGCCGTATCACGACGTCGGGCCGGTGCTCATGTCTGCGGCCGTGCTGGCGATGATCTGGCTTGGTGTGTCGGCGCGGGGGCGCCAATTCGTGCGAGGCGCGAGCGGATCGACGTTCGGATTCTATGCGGCGGCGGTCGTCGTGGCCGCACTGCTCGCGCTCGGGCCGGACGTGCTGTCGGCCGGACGCCCTGTCGGTCACGGGCCGTACCAACTGCTCTTCGCGTACGTTCCAGGATTCAACGGCGTGCGCGTGCCGGCGCGGTACTTGATG
>CAYQRM010000126.1:0-6536 GCA_964419785.1 uncultured Solibacteraceae bacterium
CGAGCCCGGCGAGCGGCAGCTCGAGATCGAGCGTTCCCTGATGCCGGCCGCTCCCGACGGGCGACGCAGTCAGCGTCGCATCTTTCGCGGCGATCGACGTGCCGGGCACGCTGACCGTCGCCGTAGCCGACGCGTCCTTCGATCCCCAGAACGCGCGCGCATAGATTCGGAGCGTGTCGCGGCCCCCGAACATACGCGACGTCGTCGGCTGAAACGGCACGAGCTGCGCGATCGAGGCGCCGTTCAACGCGGCTTCGTGCGCCGGACCCGAGACTGCCAGCGCAACGCCGGCGATCTCCAGCTTGTCCGTGAGCTTCTGCGCTGCGATTGGAAGTTGGATCGTTCCGGTCTTGCCGAGCGTCCGGCTGGCGACGCCGACGCGCAGCGTCAGCGGCTGCGGCGGCAGATCGATCGCGTCATCGACGAAGAAAGTAATCGGCCGCTCGTCCGGCGCCGTGCCTGAAAAACGCAGTGTCTTGGTTGACGATGCTTTCACCTTGGCGTCTTCGTCGAGCGCCACCACGCTGATCTGCAGCTCGTCGTCAATCCTCCGTGCGTCTGCGGGGCGCCCCGGATACGTCACCTCCACAGTGATCGCGGTCGACATGCCTTTGGCCGCCGGCGCGAGCGGTGCCGCGAACGCGCGGAGCGCGATGCCCGATACATTGACGCCGGCGCTCATCGCGGCGTCGAGCGACGTTGGTGCGTCGCTCGAGGTGCCATTCGGCGCGGACGCGACATAGCCCGGTCGCGCGCGCACGATCGTGCCAGGCCGATTGACGTGCACTTTCAGGTCGTGAAACTTGCCGTCGGCCGCGAACGGGTTCGGGTAGTAGCCCAGCAGGTAGTAGCTGCCGTTGTCCGCGACGATTTCGTCGACGGCCTTCGTCAGATTCGACTGATTCGTGAACGCGCGACCGCCGGTGCTGACGGCATTCTCGGCAAGGCGGTTCTGCTGACGGACGATGTTGGCCGCGATCTTCGCACGCAGGGCTTCAGGAGGAGGACCGCCGAGATTGCCGACGGCGCTGATACCGCCTCGAACGGCATCCTCGGGCTGGGCCTGGCCGCGCGGGTCGATCGTGTAGATCGGCACGTCCGACCGCCGCGCCATGCCGTACACCTCTTGGAGATCGTCGAAGTCGTTAGGAGGTGGTGGGAAGCCCTGGTCGGGCACAGGCACCGTGGAAGCAATTGATCCGGCGGAGACGTAGATGATCGCCCGGCGCGAGTGTCTGGAGCCAGCGAGCGATTTGGCGACGTTGGTCAGGACGATATCCGCCCTGCGCGCTGTCGGCTCGACCAGCCGGGGATCCGGAGAGAGCGCGTTGCTGCCATTGGGCCGGCCGAGCGCGTCGAGCCCGAAGCCGAGCGCGTCGCGCACGTGCTCTGCGGTCTTCATGAGGCGCGCGGGGTCGGACGTGAAGTTCTGACTTAGGTCCGAGCGACCGGTGAAGACGACGGCGACTTCATCATCCGGCGACACGGACTGAAAGAACTCCGTCATGATGCGCTTCACCGGGATGACGTCCGCTTCGAGAATGTGCAGGTCGTCGACGACCAACACGAACAGGCGGCTCTTCTCCGAGCGGGGCAGGTTGGTCGCAACGTCCGCCGGCGGATCGGGATGCGTGACGTCGATCGTCCGGTGCTCGAGCGGCACCGAAATGAACTGAAATGCGTCAATCGTCTGCGCCCGGCCGTGCTCTTCGATCGTGAACTCATCCTTCGTGAGATCCGCGATCGGCTTGTCGCTCTTGTCGGTGACGACGACGTCGACGCGAACGTAGTCGGTCCCAGCGCGGAAGATGGGCGTCTGCGCGGGCTGCTGGGCCGTGAGCGACACGGTTACCGCCAACGTGCCGCAGGTGAGCAGTACTTGTCGCATCGGGATCGCGACCATCTTCGGTGACACAGCATCGGAGATCAAGCCTGCGTTGGCCAAACGTCTCCTGTCATTGCTCGAAGTAAGGAAAGCTTGTAAAGTAAGGACATGCCAGCTGCCACGCTGACGAGCAAGGGCCAGCTCACGCTCCCCAAGAGCGTGCGTGAGCATTTGAAAGTGAGCACCGGCGACGCCGTCGACTTCATCATCGGCGCCGACGGGGAAGTGCGGGTGCGGGCAGGTGACGTTGACGTGCGAGACCTGCGGGGCCTGCTGAACAAACCTGGCCGCCGGGTCGTGACGCTCGAGGAGATGGACGAAGCCATCGTCCGGGCGCGCGGTTGGCGGCCGTGAAAGGCCTCGACACCAACGTCCTCGTTCGGTACCTGACCGAGGACGATCCAGTTCAGGCGCGAAGGGCCGCCGCGTGGATTGCGACCGCGGTCGCACGCGGCGACAAGTGCTTCGTCAGCCCGGTCGTGCTCTGCGAGCTCAGTTGGGTCTTGCGCGCCGCCTATCGCATCAGCAAAGCCGACGTGCTTCTGACGTTCGACAAGCTGCTCTCGACGTCGCAGTTCGTCATCGGCGACAAGGATGTCGTTCGGGCCGCGGTCGAGGCGTATCGCACGGGCCAGGCCGACTTCGCCGACTACGTCATCGGCATCAGCCATCGCGAAGCCGGCTGCGATCGCACCGCGACGTTCGATCGTCGTCTGCGGGACGCCCGCATGTTCCAGGTGTTGTGAATCCATGCATAATGGTGAGATTCACCTCGCATGGATCAACGGTTCATTCGGAATTTCTCGATCATCGCGCATATCGATCACGGCAAATCGACGCTCGCCGACCGCTTTCTCGAGCTCACCGGCGCGCTGCAGCTCCGTGAGATGTCGGCGCAGGTCCTCGACAGCATGGACCTGGAGCGCGAGCGCGGCATCACGATCAAAGCTCACGCCGTTCGGCTGAGCTACCGCGCCGCCGACGGCCATGACTACGTGCTCAATCTGATCGACACGCCTGGCCACGTCGATTTTTCGTACGAGGTCACGCGGTCGCTCGCGGCCTGCGAGGGTGCGCTCTTGCTCGTCGACGCGTCGCAGGGCGTCGAGGCGCAAACGCTCGCCAACGCGTACCTCGCGGTCGAGAACAACCTCGAAATCATCCCCGTCATTAACAAGATCGATTTGCCCGGCGCGCAGCCCGACGAAGTGCGGCGACAGATCGAAGACATCATCGGCCTCGACGCGAAGGGCGCGATTCTCGCCAGTGCCAAGGAAGGGCGCGGCGTGCCCGAGATCCTCGAGGCCATCGTGCATCGCCTGCCGCCGCCATCGGGCGATCCGGACGCGCCGCTCAAGGCCCTGATCTTCGATTCGTGGTACGACGCATATCGTGGCGTCGTGATTCTCACGCGCGTCATCGACGGCGTCATGCGCCCCGGCCAGAAGATTCGGCTGATGCAGACGGGGCAGGACTACGAGATCGAGCAGCTCGGCGTCTACTCGCCCAAGGCCGTGCCGGTCGAGTCGCTTGGCGTGGGCGAAGCAGGGTTTCTCACCGCGAACATCAAGAATGTTGCTGACGCGAAGATCGGCGACACCATCACCGAAACCGCGCGACCGACGACGTCACCGTTCCCGGGATTCAAAGAGCTGAAGCCCATGGTCTTCGCCGGCCTCTATCCGGTCGAAGGCTCGAAGTACAGCGAGCTGCGCGAAGCGCTCGAGAAGTTGCGGTTGAACGACGCGTCCTTCTTCTTCGAGCCCGAAACCTCGGCGGCGTTGGGATTCGGATTCCGTTGCGGCTTCCTCGGACTGCTCCACATGGAGATCGTCCAGGAGCGGCTCGAGCGCGAGTTCGATCAGGACCTCGTCACGACGGCGCCGGGCGTTCTCTATCGCGTGACGACGACCGACGGCGTGATGCAGGAAATCGACAGCCCCGCCAAGCTGCCTGACACCAGTCGCATCGAGAAGATCGAAGAGCCTGTCATCACGGCGATGATCCTCACGCCGTCCGAACACGTCGGCGGCCTGCTCGAGCTCTGCCAGGAAAAGCGCGGCGTGCAGAAGGGTCTCGAGTACGTGTCGAAGGACCGCGTGCTCATCACCTACGAGCTGCCGTTCAACGAGGTCGTGCTCGACTTCTACGATCGGCTGAAGACGATCTCGCGCGGCTACGCGTCGCTCGACTACCACGTCACGGGCTACTGGGAATCGCCGCTCGTCAAGCTCGACATCCTCGTCAACGGCGAGCCGGTCGACGCGCTCTCGATCATCGTCCACGAGGACAATGCGTACGCGCGCGGCCGGGCCCTTGCGGCAAAAATGCGCGAGCTGATTCCGCGGCAGCTGTTCGAAATCGCGATTCAGGCCGCCATCGGCAGCCGCATCGTCGCGCGCGAGAGCGTCCGGGCCCTCCGCAAGAACGTGCTCGCCAAATGCTACGGCGGCGACATCTCACGCAAGCGCAAGCTGCTCGAGAAGCAGAAGGAAGGCAAGAAGCGCATGAAGCGCGTCGGCCAGGTGGAAATCCCACAGGAAGCGTTTCTGGCGGTGCTCAAAGTTGGTTCAGATCAATGAGCGTCAAGCCAAAAGTTCGAAGCCAGAAGTTAGAAGTTCGGAGTTCCAGCGTGATCTTCCGAAACTTCAAACTTCTGGCTTCTAACTTCTAAGTTGATCCGGGTTTTGACATGAAAAAGTCCGTCGTCCGCGAGTACTTCGAATCGCTCGTCGTCGCCGTCATCCTCGCGCTGTTCGTGCGCACGTGGGTGTTTCAGGCGTTCAAGATCCCGACGGGATCAATGGAGCCGAATCTGCTCGTCGGCGATCACCTAATCGTCAACAAGCTGATCTTCGCGCCGACGGTGACCGGCGTCGAGCGTGCGATTCTGCCCGATCGTTCCATTCGGCGCGGCGACATCATCGTCTTCAAGTACCCGAAGGATCCGGAGCGCGATTTCATCAAGCGCGTCATCGGTCTGCCCGGCGACAAGCTCGAGCTGCACCGCAAGAAGGTCTACATCAACGGTCAGGCACTCGACGAGCCCTACGCGCATTTCCTCGAGGCGCCCTCGACTTCGGGGCCGCCGCATGTGGACGATGTGCGTGAGGAGTACGGGCCGGTGACCGTGCCGTCCGGTCAGTACTTCATGATGGGCGACAACCGCGACAACTCGGAGGACAGCCGCTACTGGGGATTCATGCCGGCGACGTACGTCAAGGGCAAAGCGCTCTTCATCTATTTCTCGCTCGACGAGGCGCCAAGCAAGAATTTCGCGGGCGTCGCGTGGGGACGGATTCTCAGAACTGTTCGATGATCAAGTTAGAAGTTAGAAGCCAGAAGTTAGAAGTTCAGAATGCACGCGTTCGTTGCCGAACTTCTAACTTTTAACTTTTGGCTTCTAACTTCAACCTTGATCCCCGCGTGCCTTGCTGAGTCCCGCCGCCCGGTTCGCGGCCTGAAAATCCGCGCCGGCGCCGACCATCAATAAGAGCAGTTCGTCGCGTTTGGACGCCGCGTAGGTCTGGTCGCTCGCGCTCGACAGATTGGTGTCGACGTTGAGCCGCGCGCCAGAAAGGCCGGTCATCGCGAGGTGCAGGCCGACGCCGATGTCGCTTGCCGCGGAGAGATTGCCGTGCTCTGCGACGATCTTGCCGAGCCCGAGCACTTCGGCGCACTTGCGCATCGTCTCGAGCGGTATTTCGGTCGCCGTTCTGAGCCCGGTCGCGATCGCGGCCTTGCGCGACGTCTTTTCGTCATCAGTGGACTTGGGCAGTTTGTAGGCCGCGACGACGAGGTCGTACGCGTTGGCGTCGCGATCGACGAGCTCGATCAGATCGCCGCGCAGCTCGAGGAGGGATTGTCGCGCCGCATCGAGCGTCGAGCGCTCCTCGGGCGAGTTCGTTCGAGACTTGGGCATCCCCGCGACCATCGCGAGCAACGACGCGCCCAGCGCGCCCGCGAGCGCCGACGCCGACCCTCCGCCTGGCGTGGGATCTGAAGAAGAGAAGGCGTCGAGCAGTTCGGTGACCGTGCGGTTAGTAAACATGCGCTCGGTATTCTAGCCGGCTCAGATCGTTCCGTTAACTACGGTTCCGTCTTTTATCACTGCCGCAATCGGCTGCGCGTTGATGCGGAGCAAGCTGACTGCCGGCCCATTGATGAGCACTGCATCGAATTGCTTGCCGGGCTCGAGGCTGCCGGCGCGATCGTGGCGATCGAGCGAGAACGCGCCGTTGATCGTCGCCGCGGCGAGCGCCTCCTCGAACGTCAGTCCCATCGCGAAGCAGGCGAGGGTCATCGCGAACGGCATCGAGGGTGAGAAGCCGCCGCCAGGGTTGATGTCGGTCGCGAGCGCGACTGGCACGCCGGCGTCGATCAAATCGCGCGCCGGGGCGAATCGTCCGAGCTTCAAGTAGAACGCCGCGCACGGGAGCAACGTCGCGACGACGCCCGCGCCGGCGAGCGCGGCGATGCCTTCAGCCGGCACGTGCACGAGGTGATCGGCAGACCGTGCGCCAACTCGGCCGGCCACGATGGCGCCGCCGCTCGGTGCCAGTTCGTCGGCGTGGATTCTCGGCTTCATGCCGGCGCGGGCACCAGCCTCGAGAATCGCGATCGATTCCTCCGGCGTGAAAAAGCCGTTGTC
>CAYQRM010000127.1:0-2358 GCA_964419785.1 uncultured Solibacteraceae bacterium
GTCACAAACGGAAACCACTCGTTCTTCATGACGGCCATGATCGCGTCGTTGGTGTCAGGGTTCAGGGGCGGGGCGTAGGTGAGGTAGTAGCCGTGCGTCGATCCGTCCGATGTGTGGAGATCGAAACCGACCTGCGGGTCGTAGTCGTTCCACAGCTTCACGAACGCGCGGCCTTCCGGCGTTTCAAGCTTCATGAAGTCGCGATTGATGTTGATGCCCTGACCGTTCGCGCGCGTGCCTTCACCATTGATCGGCCCGTTCTGCCGGCTGCGATTGGTCATCGAGAACTTCTCGTTGCCGTCCGCGTTGAAGATGGGCGTGACGAGCAGCACCATGTTCCGCAGCCAGTCGGCGTGCTGGCCCATCGCGAGCGCGCGCAGCAGGTTCTGCGCGGACTCCTTCCCCTCGACCTCACCCGCGTGAATGTTCGCTTGAATGTGCACGCGCAGCTTGCCGCTTGCCTTCACCGACGCGGGACTCCCGTCTTTGATGCCCGTGCCAACGATCGCGAGCGGCATCGGCCGGCCCTCGTACGTCGTGCCGTACGTCGTGTAGAAGACGATGGGCGACGCGTCGTCGACCGCCTTCATGAACTTGACGACGTCGTCGTAGGTTGACGTCGACTTGTAGTCGCTGGACTCGGCCGTCGTCTTCAGATTGGCCAGGGCCGCGTTCTGCTGCGTGTTCTGCTGCGCGTGGCCTGGCACGACGAGCGCCGCGGCGACGAGAGTGACGAGAGCCAGCTTCCGGGGCATGGACGAATCTCCTTGGCGCAAATCCTACAGGAAAAGCGGCCGCGTCCGCTCGCCGGCCGCCGGACTACTGCTTCGTCAGCGAAGCGCTGCCGCTGTCCTGGGTGAGGCAGCTCGCGTCGAACGTCCACGTGCCGTTCATCGTCGAGATTGTGGCGACAAAGCTGATGGGGTAGTAGCACGCCTGGGCCCGTTGCGGTGTGAGCAGTAGGTTGACCGTGGTGCCGTCGATGCTGCCGGAGAGCGTGCCGAAGTTGTTGCCGAGCTGAGTCTCCAGTGCGTTGAGGTTGATGTCCGGGTAGGTCTGTGTCCACGTGCCGGACAGCGTGGCACCAGACTCCGAGATCACGAGCTGCAGCGTGGTCTGACCGGCAATCAGGTCGGTCATCGATCCGTACCAGGTGCCGGCGAGATTGAGGGGAGTGGGCGAGGTTGACGAGCCGCCGCACCCTGCCACGAGCAGCGCGATCGCTGCCGCCAGCGTGATCCGAGAGACTGCCCGGAGCATGCGAGACTCCTTCTTCGTATTCAGGCGCTGGCTGGCCCGGTCAGTCTATCCCGCTTCGAGCGCCACTGTCTCGCCGGGTGAGTGTGATAATCAACAGCTCGTGGACGTTCGACGCCGCTTGATGTGGGTCGCGCCGGTACTTGCCGGCGCCGTCGTTGCGACCGCGTGCGGCAGCCGGGCCGGCGCAGGCGAGGGGCGGGCGGCCGTGCGTCCTTCGATCCTCCTCGTCACGCTCGACACGACCCGCTTCGATTCCATCGGTCCCGACGCGACGGGCGTCGAGACGCCCGCGTTCAATAGCCTGGTCGCGCGCGGTGAGCGCTTCGTTCAGGCGTACGCGACGGTGCCGGAAACGCTGCCATCGCACTCGTCGATGATGACGGGTCTGTACCCGGCCGGCCATGGCGTCCACGAGAACGCGCGCTACCTGCCGGCCGATCGCCCTCTCGTCGCCGAGCGGCTGCATGCGGCGGGTTATCGCACGGCCGCGTTCGTGTCGGCGTTCGTCCTCGCGAAGCGCTTTGGCCTCGCGCGTGGATTCGATCGCTACGACGATGAGACGCCGGCGGGGGAGGCGGAGCGATCGTCGAGGGCGACGACTGACGCCGCGCTTGGCGAGCTCGCGCAGCCGCACTCCGCGCCGCTCTTCTTGTGGGTGCACTACTACGATCCGCACTACCCGTACGCGCCGCCCGAGCCGTACCGCACGCGCTACGCCGCGAAGCCGTACCTCGGCGAGATCGCGGCGATGGACGAGCAACTCGGCCGCCTCGTCCAGGCGTTCGAGCACGCCGCGTCCGGCCCAACGGCGATCGTCGTCGTCGCCGACCACGGCGAAGGCCTGGGCGATCACGGCGAAGCGCAGCACGGGACGTTGCTTTATCAATCCACAGTGCACGTACCGCTCGTGCTCGTCGGGCCGCGTGTGTCGCCGAGCGTCTCGGACACGCCAGTGAGCACGCGACGCGTGTTCGACACGATCCTCGATTGGGCAGGCCAGAGCGCGCCGAACAGCCTGCTCGCGCCCTCGACCGACATTGTGCTCGCCGAAGCGATGAAGCCGTTTCTCGAGTACGGCTGGCAGCCGCAGGTCATGAG
>CAYQRM010000128.1:0-16704 GCA_964419785.1 uncultured Solibacteraceae bacterium
GCGCAGCGCGATCAGCGGGTCCACGCGCGACGCTCGAAGCGCAGGCAGCACGCACGCGGCCAGCGCGACGACCGTCAAGATCCCAATCACCGAAAAGAACGTCACCGGATCGCGGACGGGCACGCCGAACACGAGGCTGGCCAGCACGCGGCCGAGCGCAAGCGCGCCGGCTGCACCGATCGCGACACCAGCGAGGCCCACCATCATGCCCTCGCGCACGACCAGCCGCAGCACGCCTCCCGGTTCTGCCCCGAGCGCCATCCGCAGTCCGATCTCGCGGGTCCGTTGATTGACCGAGTACGCGAGCACGCCGTATACGCCGATCGCCGCGACCAGGAGCGCGACGACGGCGAACCCGCCCAGCAAGATCGCGTTCAGCCTCGGCTGCGCGGCGCTCGCCGACACCCAGTCGTCCATCGTTCTCACGGTCGAGATCGGCACGTCGCGATCGAGCTCCCGCACTCTTTCACGCACGCTCGCAAGCACGGCGGTCGGCTCGCCGCTCGTACGGACGACGATGTCCATGCGCGGCCAGACCCGCTGAGCGAGCGGGTAGTACAGCGCCGGCGTTTCCTGATTCAACGCCGCATTGCGCACGTCGCCGACAACGCCAATGACCGTAAAGTCACGCTGATCGCCCACGCGGCGAAGCGTCCGCCCGACCGGATCGTCGTCGCCGAAGAATCTACGCGCGGTGGCGTCGCTGACGATCGTGATCGCAGGCGACGCCGGTCCATCGGCGTCGGTGAACACGCGACCACGCAGAATCGGCACGTTCATCGTCCGGAAGAAATCGGGGCTCACGATGCGCCAGTCGATTGGCACGGGCGTGTCGGGCGGTAGCACCGACTTGCCGATCGCCGAAAACGGGGTCGTCGTGTAGTTGCCCTGCCCGAAGGGCACGCCGCTGGAGACGGCCGCGCCGCGCACGCCCGGCAGCGCCCGGATCGATTCGAGCAGTGACTCGTAGAAGAGCGCGGCCTTGGTGTCGAGCGGATACTTCGCGACGGGCGGCGAAAGCTGGAAGGTCAGCAGGTGATCGGGCTGGAAGCCGATCTGCACGTGCTGGAGCGCCACGAGCGTTCGGCCAAGCAGCCCGGCACCAACCAACAGCATCGTCGCCAACGCGAGCTCCGCGGCGGCCAAGCCCTTTCTCACGTACGACCGCGTGCGTCCGCCGGACGCCGAGCGATCGCCTTGTCTCAGCGCGGTCGTCAGCTCCGTCTTCGCCGTCGACCACGCGGGCGCGATGCCGAACAGCAGGCCGGTGACGAGCGTCACGCCGAGCGCAAACAGCAGCACCGATCCATCGATCGAGATCGTCGGAAACGGCAGCACGCCTTGCGGAAGTGCGACATTGATCAGGTGCACGGCCCACGTCGCGACGACCAGGCCAAGGCTACCGCCGAGTACCGAGAGCGCGACGCTCTCGACGAGCAACTGACGCAGCAGTCGCCCGCGGCTGGCGCCAAGCGCGGTCCGCACGGCCATCTCGCGCTCGCGCGCGATCGCACGGCTGAGCAGCAGGTTCGCGACGTTCGCGCACGTAATGAGCATCACGCAGGCCACGCCGCCGAGCAGCACGAGCAGCGACGTCTCCAGCCCGGTGCCGACAACGAGGCGGTAGAACGTGACGAGACGGATGCCCCAGTCCTTGATTTCCGGAAACTGCGCGCCGACATTTCTCGAGACGCCGTCCATCTCGGTCTGCGCCTGTTCGAGCGTGACGCCGGATTTGAGCCGGCCGACGGCGAGAATCACATGATTCAATCGCCGCTCCTTGCCGGGATCGATCGTGAGGGGAACCCACACGTCGCCGGGGGAGATGACCGTGATCGACGTGGGTGCGACCCCGACGACAAGCCGCTCGGCACCGTTGAGCAAGATCGATTGGCCGACGAGGTTCGGATCCGCGCCGAACCGCCGCCGCCAGAGACTTTCGCTGATCATCACGACCGGCGACGCGCCCGGCGCATCCTCGCCGTCATGGAATCCGCGGCCGACGACAGGTTGCACGCCGAGAATCGGTAGCACCGACGGTGAGAGCGTGCCGCCGGTCAGCTGCTCCGGGTCGCCCGTGCCAGTGAGGTTGAAGCTCGCGAAACCGATCGCGCCAAACGCGTCGAACGACCGCGCCTGTTCTTTCCAGGACAGATAGTTCAGCACCGACGCCGCGAACGTCGGCAGATTGAGGCGATCGTTTCGTTCCGCCACCCAGACGAGCCGGTCAGGATCGCCGAACGGCAACGGCCGCAGGATGACCGCATTGACGACGGTGAAGATCGCGGTGGTCGCGCCGATCCCGAGCGCGACGGTCAGCACGACGGCCGTGGTAAACAACGGCGTCTTGCGCAGCATGCGGAGCGCGTACCGCAGATCGTTCATCCGATCCCCACCACTTCGTAGTGGACGACGTGCGGCTCGAACTCGAGGAGGAAGTCGCGATCCTCGGGGTAGTACTTCGCGCTCGTGACGTCGGTGCCGGCGTAGGTCTTCACCGCATCGAGGTTTTCCCAGAAGCTCATGGTGACGAAGTGCGTGATCTCGCCGTCCGCCCGCTCGAGAATGTGGACGCTCAGATTGCCGGCCACCGCGCGGTAGTCGGGGACGGCGCGTCGATTCAGGAACTCACGGTACGGCTGGGCACGGGACGTCGGAACACGTCCATGCCAGAAGCGCACGATCACGAAACACCTCCCGGGCGTTAGAAGTCGAACGGCTTGCCGGTCACGACCGCCTGCCACGCATGCGCGATCCGCGCGGTCGGCAGCCACGACGCCGGGGCATTCACCGCGCCCGCGCTCGCCACCGGCTGGTACGTCAGCGTTTTCTGATCGCCGATAAACCCCATCTTCTCGTCGAGCGGCCGCAGCACGGTTTGACCGTTCGTCACGGTCCCGCCGAGCCGCATCGGCAGCACGTCCTCGAAAAACATCGCGCCGAGCTCCTTCGATCGACCCACGGCGTGGCCGATGCCCGGTTCCTGGGCGAGCGCCCACAACGCGCCGGCGCGGCGATTCACCGCGAAGAGTCCATTGATCGTGTTCGTGCGGAACTCGAGGTCTTTTTCGCCGGTGAAGAGGATCGCCGGCACGTTGCGCGCCTCGCGAGACGCGAGCGCGGTGTAATAAATGTTGCCCTTGTTGACGATGAACGCGATGACGCGCTCGGGCTTCCACGCCGCGAACTCGTAGTCGAACTCGCCGCCGGCCGACATGCCCCACAAGAGCAGCGGCGCGTTCGCGATTTCCGGATGGTTCGCGCGTTTCGCCAGCGCCGCCAGCGCCGTGAGGAGCGCCTGGCCGCTGCCGTGCGATACGTTCGCGTAGTCCTCGATGAATCCTTGATCGTGCGGCTTGTCCGTAATCTGGCAGCCGACGATCGCGAGCTTGTGTTTCGTTGCGAACTCCTGCCAGAACGCGTCGTCAACCTGCGATCGCCCGTCGCCATTCGATCCCGGCACGAGCACGAGGACGGCGTCGAACGTCGCGAAGCCCGACGGGTACCACAGACGGAAATTCGCTTTGTCGTAGTTCTCGCCCGGTGGGACCGATTCTTCGAGCGCCGGCGCGGCGGCGGCCTGCTGCGCGCGCAGAGCGTGGCCGAGCGAGAACGCGAGCGCGCCGGCGAGAATCAGTGCGATCGGAGATCGAGAAATCCGCCTCATGTCACGTCCTCCCAGCCGCGACCGACGCGGCGAGTGCGCGCTGCACGGCGCCGAACGCCCGCCGGCCAGCACGGGCATCGTACACAATCGCCGGCGTGAGCAGGCCTCGGATTCTATCCGGCTTCTCGCGCGCGTGGCTCATGAGCGTGCGCGCCAGCCGCAGCTTCGCGTCGTTCGCCGCGGCGTCGGGCGCCGTTGCCGTCAGCAGATCATTGAAACCCGCGGCCCACGGCTCCCCCCAGAGAATTGCATCGATCACGACGCCCTTGAGCACGTTCTGCGAGAAGTTGAAAAACAGCGAGAGGGGCGAATAGCCATCATCGCGCGGACGAAAGGCATCGAACGCGCCGCCAAGCGCTTGACGATGGTCGAGCAGCCGATCGCGGAGGTGCGCATGTTCGGCTGCGGTCGTCTGGAGGGCCCCGAGCGGCCGTTGACCGACGAACGCTTCCGGGTCGGCGCTGAGGCCGTTGAGCAAGGCCTCGAGAGCCACGTCGCGGCCGCTGCCCCCTTCGCCGCGCGTCTCCAGATCCTCGTACTCGTCCATCATCGTCGCGAGTGAGAACGAGAGCCAGCGGTAGTCGACGCCGTTGTCGTCGCGCATCAGCGTGTAGTCCTGACCGTAGGTCGCTTCGATGCCGAAACGCAGATGACTGCCGAGGCACAGCGCGTGGACGAGCCCAATCTTGCGGCGCTGATCGCGGCCGAGCGTGCGCACTTGCGCAAGCAGCGTGTCGTAGCCGCGGTCGTCCGATTCGTAGTGCGACGTGGCGAGGAGCATCAGCGTCGCCGCGTCGGAGGCGAGGCGCTGGCCGCTGCCGTGTGGGCCCTGGAGATCGACGAGCAACCGGTCGAGCCGATCGAGTCGCGCGTCGGCGGCGCCCTCGTCCCACACGTTGAGCGACAGGAGCGCGAGAACGTACAGAAAGTAGTAGTCGAGAAGCATCGCGAGCACGCGGCGATCCGGCGGACCCTGGCCGCGGTGCTCGAGCGCGTAGCTCACGACCTCGATCGCAATCGTGTCTTGATTGACGCGCTCGGCCTTGCCGTCCCAATCGTGAATCGCGTGGAAACCCCCCGCGCGCACGCGCCGATCGAACGCGGCGATCGTCGCGGCGAGGTCGACGCGGCCGCGTCCGCTTCCCCACACGTCGGCGCGCATGCTGTCGCGCAGACGCTTCATCGCCTGCGCCCCGTCCTTGGCGGTCGAGGCCTCGGCGACGATCGTCTGCCGCATGGGACCGCGCAGCACAGTCTCGATGAGCGTGCATGCTTCATCGAACGGGAGGCTGCGGCTCATCGTCTCAATCCGCGCCGAAACTCGGTCCACGATCCCCGCGTCTTGCGCAGCAGGATCTCGTCGTGCTCGGGCACGACGTACGCGCGGAGCCTGCCGACGGCCGAATAACCGAGACGCTCGTAGAGCCGCCGGGCCGCCGGATTGAAGGACGATACGCACATGAACACGTTCGGGCTGACGCGGAAGATGCGGTCCTCCGCGAGCGCGATGAGCGCCGTGCCGAGCCCCTGGCTGCGCGACTCGGGGCGCACGTAGATCGTCTGGATGTAGCCGGGAAACGGCCCGCGGAGATCGAGAATGATGAACCCGGCGATCGCTCCAAGGTCGCGCGCGACCCAGACCTCTTTTTCAGGGTTTCGCAGCACCGCGAGGGCGGACGTGACGTCGCGCTGGAGCGTGATCCATGGCTCGGACGAGGCCATGTGACGCGCGCATTCGAGCGCGTCTTCGGCCGAAAGCGGCTCGAACGTCCAGGTCCCGGGCTCGCGTGCGGCGTCGGCCATGCGCGACTCGAAGCATGGTAGCCTATCGCCACCGAGCCGTTGGGAGCGTCCATGCCAAGACAGCGAGTGCTCGTTGTCATCGCGGGCTGTGCGTTCATCCTCGCCGCAACGTTTCCGGTCTCCGGCCGCCAGCTTCCGCTCGCGCCCGCGCCGAAATCAGGCGCCACAGTCACGCCCGCCTTCGAAGGCTGGTATCCAAACCAAGACGGCACCTTTTCGATCTCGTTCGGCTACTACAACCGCAACACCGAAGAAGCCGTCGACGTTCCGATCGGCCCGAACAACTTCATCGAACCGGGCCCGCAGGATCAGGGACAGCCGACCCACTTCGAACCGAAGCGTCATTGGGGCGTGTTCGCCATCAAAGTCCCGGCGGACTTCGGCAAGAAAGAAGTGACCTGGACGCTGAAGCTGCGCGGACAGACGTACGCGATTCCGGGCAGCCTCAATCCGAACTGGCAGATCGACGCGCTCGAGGGCGAGGCCGGCTCCGGCAACACGCCGCCAGTATTGAAGTTCGCCGAGAATGGACCCGAAGGCGCGGGTCCTGGGGGCATCACTGGCCCGCCGCTCGCGGCCACCGTTGGTCAGCCGGTCGCGATCACGGTCTTCGCGAAGGACGACGGGAAATCCGCGGGGAGCGTCACGACCGCTGGCCGCGGCGCCGTGCCCGTCACGCTGACATGGTTCAAGCATCAAGGACCCGGCACCGTGAAATTCGCTCCGCCGACCGCGCGCGTGCCCGTCGCCGGCGGCTCGTCGACGACGATGGCGACGTTCAGCGAGCCGGGTGAGTACATCGTGCGCGTGCGCGCCAACGACGCATCGGGCGTGACCGGCGCAGGTCACGCGCAGTGCTGCTGGTCGAACGGATTCGTCAAAGTCACGGTGAAGTGAGGGAGACGTTCATGCCGCGAGTCACCTCGTCTCGATGGATGCTGGCCGGCGTCGCGAGCGTTGCCGTCATGAGCGCGACGGTCGCGCTTCGCGATCGGCCTCTGTCGGCGCAAGCCGCGCATCCGGTCACGTTCGCGAAGGACGTCGCGCCGATTCTGCAGTCCAAGTGCCAGGTCTGTCACTCGCCCGGCTCGATCGCGCCGATGTCGCTCCTCACGTACGACGACGCGAAGCAGTACGCGCGCAGCATCAAGACGAAGGTCTCCTCGCACCTCATGCCGCCGTGGTACATCGACAAGACCGTCGGCATCCAGCATTTCAAGAACGATCGCAGCCTCAGCGACGCCGAGATCGACACGATCGTCCGCTGGGTCGATCAAGGCGCGCCGATGGGCGACGCGAAGGACTTGCCGCCGCCCGTCACACTTCCCGATCAGGCTGGCTGGCAGTTCGAGAAGTTGTACGGCAAGCCCGATCTCGTGCTGAAGTCGCCGCCGTACACGCTCGCGGCGCGCACGCAGGACAAATGGTTCCGGCCGGTCACCGACACCGGCTTGACCGAGCCGCGCTGGGTGCGCGCGATCGAGATCCGTCCCGCCACGCTTCAAGGCCGGCGCATCGTCCATCACGTGCTGACGATGCTCGAGCAGCACGAGGAAGAAGGCGTCACCGGCCTCGCGTCGAGCGCGCACGACATGCAGATGACCGCGGGCTTGTTCATGGAGTGGTCCGTCGGGAAGACCGGCGAGATCTACAACACCGATGCCGGCAAGCTGATGCTCCCGGGCTCGAAGATCCACTGGGAAGTGCACATGTACGCGATCGGCGAAGAAGTGAAAGACAACCAGGTCGAGCTCGCCGTGTACTTCTATCCGAAGGGCACCGTGCCGCCGCACCGCACAGTGCTCAGGATGTTCGACGTCAGTCGCGGCGAGGACCTCGACATCCCGCCGAACTCGACGGCCATGACGCAGAACTTCTACACGTTGCAGGCGCCGGCGCGCATCGAGAATTTCCAGCCGCACATGCACATGCGCGGCAAGGCGATGTCGATGGAGGCGATTTATCCTGACGGCAAGCGCGAGCTGCTCAGCAGCGTCAACAACTTCCAATGGCGCTGGCACGTCAATTACATCTACGCCGACGACGCCGCGCCGCTCCTGCCGAAAGGCACCGTGCTCGTCTTCACGGCATGGCACGACAACACGGCGAACAATCCGAACAATCCCGATCCACGCCAGTGGGTTGGCTGGGGCGATCGCACCGTCGACGAGATGGCGCACGCATGGGTGGACGTGACATATCTCGATCAGCCGGAGTTCGACAAGCTGGTCGCCGAGCGACGGGCGCTCTCCGCGAGCAAGAAGTAGGACGCTAGTCCGGAATCCAGAGGTCCGCGCCCTTCGGGTACGCGAACCCTTTCGGCATCACGCCAACGATGATGCGCGGTTTGCCGTCGATCTTGACCGGCGTGCCGATGACCTTCGGCGACGAGCCGAACACACGCTGCCACAACGCGTAGCTCAGGATCACGACCGGCGTGCCGTTGCCGCCGTGCTCGCCCTCGATGAAGAGGCGCCCGAGGATCGGCTGCAGCCGAGTCGCCGGGAAGAACTGGGCGTTGACCGACGCGCCGTTGACCGACGTCGTTGTGGCGCCGTTCTCGACGTCGAACTGCGCCATCGTGAACGAGCCGGCTGGCGGCTCCGGATACGGTCCGGACGTGTTGCCGAACTGACACGCGGCAACGACGCTCAAGCTCATACCGACGGCGACCGCAGCGAGCGATGTGCGTCGCGACATCCGCGTCCTCCGTTCTCGACCGTTACGTACCGTTCGCATCGGTCCACCTGATCCGATAGAGCACGGCCGGCGCGCCTTCGTGAGTGAACGTGCGCTCGAACGCGAGCCCACATTTCTGCAGCACATGCTGCGAGGCAGCGTTTTCGGGACTCGTGATCGCGACGATCGTCGTCGCGTTCAGATGCTCGCGCGCGAGCCCGAGGCAGCGCGTCGTCACCTCGGTGGCGAGGCCGCGCTTCCAGAACGGCTCGTAGAATGCGTACCCCACCTCGATGTCGCGCTGCCCATCATGCAGATACATTCTGAGCAGTGCGCGACCGATCGGCTCCCCGCCGCCACGCTCGCGGACGATCCACAACCCGAAATTGTAGTCCGCCCAGTGCTTCAGGTTTTTCGCAAGGTAGGCCTCGGTTTGCGCATCATCGCGCAGGCCGCCCAGGTGCGCCATCACCGCAGCATCGCGGTGCATGCGGCGGATCTCGTCGACGTGATGAGGCTCGAGGCGCTCGGCCTGCAGGCGGGCAGTTTCGAAACCGTCGGGAAAGACTCGGGCGCTCATCCGGATCGGTTCGATCCTACTGCGTGATGCCTCGCGCGAAGCGCCACACCCCGTCGGCACCGCGCTGAAGCAGCACCGCGACGCGTTGGCGGCCCGTCCGGGCTTCGCCGCCATCGCGCGGGCGAGCGGTTTGCACGTCCCAGCCCCACTCGAACGCCAGATCGCCGGAGACGACACGATCCTGGCGCTCGAACGCAATCGACACGTCGAACTTCTCGAACGCGGCGACGATCAATGGCCTCAAGGCAGCTGCCGGTGATGGCGGAGCGTTCGGTCTGAGCAAGACGTAGTCCGGCGTCAGCAGCGTGAGAATCGCGTCGACATCGCGGCGTCGGTACGCGTCGCTCCACGCGGTGTACAGCGCGTCGATGCCCACGTCGTCGGTGGTCATCGACTAGGCCTGCAGCGGCACGTCGCCGACGTCGTGCGCCGCAGCGGACGGCCGCAACTGCCGCGCGAGAATCGAGACGACGAGAAGGTTGACAGCGAGCGCGACGAGCGGCACTAGCCGAGGGTGGCGGAAGAAAGACGCGATCTCGAACGGGACGTAGATGAGGCCGGTGAGCACGCCGAGCCACTCGGCCCAGCGGCGCGCCCGCCACAATCCCCACGCCTCGATGAAGCGGAACGTCGAGTACGCGAGCGCGGCGATCCCGAGCCAGCGCACCATACTTGGAGTCGCGTCAGTCGCCGCCCGAAGCAGGATCCTCGACTCCCGGCTCGCGGGATTCAAGTGCAAGTGCGCGACGATGCGATCCGCGAGCAGCTGCCAATCGTGGTGGACGAAGATCAGCAGTCCCGATCCGGCGACGAGCACAATCGCTCCCTTCGCGGCCTCGAACAGCGAGACCGCGCGGAGTCCAAAGATGCCGCCCATGCCAGGGCGCGGCGGCGCGGCTTCGGTCCTTGGTCGCATCGTCACGGGCGTCTCTCAGGGAAGATACGTGCAAAGTTCCCGCCGAGGATCGCGGCCCGATGGTCCGCGCCTATGCCGAGCTCGTCGAGCACCGCGCACTGCACGTCGTAGAGCGCGCGCTGCCAACCTCGTGGAAAGAACGACGAATCCGTCCCGAAGAGCAGGCGTGTCGGACCGATGACGTCGATCGCCCTGGCCCAGACGTCGCGGAGCGTGAGATGGGGATGAAACTTGATCCAGCTGTTCGAGCTCGAGGTGTCGAGCAGAATGTTAGGAGCGGCAGCAGCGGCCATCAGCGCTTCGGTCAGGCGGCCGGCGCCGAAGTGCGGAATGATGACGGGCACGTCAGGATGCCGCACGGCGATCGCCGCCGCGGCCAGCGGATCGCCGAGCCGCAGATCGAAGCGGCTCGGTAACCCGAGCTTGGCTCGAACGCCGACGGACAGGACGCCGCAGTGCACGAACACCACGCGGCGGTGCCGACCAGCGATCTCGAACACACGTGACACTTGGGGATTGTCCAGGCCGACGCGGTGCATCGCGGGAAACAGGCACACGGTCGACAGGGCGAGCTCGTCGAACGCGTGCTCGAGTCGCGCCTCCGCGTCCGGCGCCGCGGGGTTGAACATGAACGCGCCGACAAAACGCGAAGGATGCGCGCGCACCGCAGTCGCGACTGATGCCTCGTCGCCGGGCACGCTCGCGATGAGCATCGCGCGCGATACACCGTGGCGGTCGAGCTCGGCGATCCAGCGACCGGCGAGCGCCTCGTCGGTGCCGGGCGCGTCCCAGCCGAGCTTTTTCGGCAGCGCGGTCTCGGCGTCGTCAAGAGCGCCGGCCTCGCGGCCGAGCGCACGCAGGAATCCCGAGGAAAAGAAATGGCAGTGCGCGTCGGCGATCATCGGTCCTGGCGAACGCTGGTCCATCGTGCTAACGACCGCGCGATCGCGTGGCCGCGCGCTTCGGCCTCTTCGACGCAGCACGCTTCGGGCGCTTCGGCGCGGTCTTCTTCGCCGGCTTGCCGCGGGCGGCGCGCTTCTTCGCCACCGTCTGCGGTTTGGGCCGCGGATGCCGCGGCTCGTACACGCCGACTTTGCCGCCTCCCGGCAGCGTCAGTTCGGTCAGCCGTCCCCATCCCCGGTCGGCTACCGGCGAGACGGGCACGTTGCGCGCCTGCATCGCCGCCACGAACGCCTCCGCGTCGTCGCAGATCAAGTAGAGCTCGTGACGGCCGCCAGACTGATCCGGATGAACCGCAACTTCGGACGGCGGCAGTGAGAAGATCAGCCAGCCGTCGCCGGCATCGACGTGTGGGAAGCCGAGAACGTCGCGAAAAAAGGCCCGGTCGGCGTCCGCTTTCGCGCTGTAGAGAATGGAGTGTGCGCCGGTGATCATGAAATCGAGTCTATCTCAGCGCCGCGACGCCGGCATCACCTGGGGAACCGCGGAATCCATCGCCGGACTTGCCGCGTGTACTCGTCGAACGACGGGCCGAACCGGCCGCGCAGATTCGGCTCCTCGTAGAAGATCACGAAGAGATTCGCCGCCAGAAACACCGCGGCCCAGTAGCCGACGAGCTCGATCGACCGCGCGATTGCGGCTTCGCCCAGCACGATCATCGACACGCTGAGGTACATCGGATTGCGGACGTAGCGATACAGTCCGCGCACGACGAGCGCGCGCGGCGGATCGATTGGCGACAGCGTCCCTCGGCCGCTTCGCGCGAACTCAACGACACACGCCAGGAGCAGCGCGACTCCGGCGAGTGCGCACACGAACCCGACAACTTGCAGGAGATCGCTCGCCTCGAACCGCGCCTCTCTTAGGCCGAACAGCGCCCACGGAACGTACCCGGCGACAACGCCGGGCATGGCGACCGTCCAGAACAGGCTTCTGAGAAATAGTCCACTCCGCGACCCTCTCGAGATTGCCATCAGACCGCCGCGGCCAGCGCGCGCGCTGCCGCCGGGAACGTCGAACGGTCGGCGTAGGCACCGCGGTACTCCTGCGGCAGCTGGTCCGAGATCGCGAGTCCGATCGCGTCGAGCATGACCCGACGATCTCCGCCCGCGGCTGCGCGCAACGCGCCCGTGAGCATCGACGGTCCGGCGCGGGCAACGACGCGCGCAGGATGGATCGTCGCGTCTCCGATCGGAAACAGCTGCTCGGTGCCCGTCATCCCGATCGGCAGCACGCGCACGTCATCGTCTTCCAGATATCGTGCGACGCCTGAGAGCATCGGCTGCATTTCGCCCGTCCTGCTGCGCGTGCCTTCGCCGAACAGCAGCAGTGCGTCGCCCCGCCTGACGCGGTCGAGCGCCGCGTCAATCGACTGCCTCGCCGCCTGCGCGACCTCGCGCGCGTTCATCGTCGCTTCCCCGGAGGACAGATCGGCGTTTTGCGGAACTTTGATCGTGCCGAAGCACAGGCTCGAGAAGCGGCGCGTCCGGCTCGTGAAGACTTTTGGCCCGGCGAGCGCGGTCAGCCGGTCGGCGAGCGCGGCGCCGCCAGATTGCTGGAGGAGGATCTCGAGCAGATTTGCGTCGGCGTAAGACAAGTGATTGGCGAAGATGACCGCGGGCGCGCCGGTGACGGACCGCACGTGCTCGATGCCGGCAAACGAGGAATCGCGCTGGAGCAGGCGGCCCGCGAGCACGTGATGAATGCGTCGCACGAGCGGATCGGGCGGATAGTATCGCCACCCGTCATCCGACTCGTTCAGGCGCGACCATACACGATCGATTGCCGCGGGGCCGGCCGCATCGATCTCGCGTTCGAGCGCCGCACGGATCTCATCGCGCGGGCGCGGACCGTCGCCGCCGAGAAACGCGAGGATCGCGTCGACGAGCGCCGCCCGGTTATCTGGCGTAGTGATCCGCGCCCAGCAGGTGCAACGACACGTACGGCTCGCTGCCGATGACCCAGCTGTCGTGCGGCTCCGGTGGAATGTAGAAGACGGTACCGGGCGTCAGATCGAACACGCGTCCATCGTCGAACGCCGCCGTTGCGTGACCGGACAGCACGATCCCGAGGTGCTCGATCAGGCAGCGGTGCTGGCCGGCGAGTGGCCCGACGTGCAGCGACCACTTCCAGCCCGGCTCGTAAGTCGCGCGGCCGAGCGTCTGGCCCGCGATCGTCACGATCTCGAGGCGACCCTTGGTGAATTCGCGCACTTCATCAGGCGACTCGAAGCGCTTGAGGACGGTGTCGAGGCTGCTCGTCAACGATTCCTCCAGGCGATTAGCGTCGCACGAGCATTCGCTCGACATCGGTTACGCGGCCGCGCGAGAGGTGGTGCCCTTCCGCGCGCAAATGCGCGGCGTGGAGCGCCGTGCGAACTGGAAACTTTTCGGGCAGCGAGCCGTCCGGGCGGACAACCCGCCAGTACGGCGCGACGGGACGATGGCCGCGCGAGATTTCCTCTTCCGCGGCGCCGGCAATGATGTTGAGAAAAATCCCCGTCGTCATGGGGCACGTGAGATCGACGCGCGCGGCTCGCGCCAGGCGCGCGCGCAACGTCTCGGCGGTGATGAGCCGGCCCGACGGCACGCGACGCACCGCGCGCGCTACGAGCATGGGCGTCGGCACGAGCATCCGTCCGCGGCGATCGGGCACGACTTTCGGTTGTTGGTCAGGTCGAAGCTTCGGGAGCCACGACTTCGTCGAGCGCATCATGACGAGGCCTCCGGATCGCCGCCGCCCGATATCGCCGCGTCAGCCTTCGCGGAGGCACGCAGACTGGCCAGCGCGACGAGTCCAGCGCCCAGCATGATCGCGACGTCAGCGACGTTGAAGATGCCCGTCCGCACGGGCCCGAGCCCGACGTTGATGAAATCGGTGACGGTGCCTTGCATCAATCGATCGGCGAGATTCGAGACGCCGCCGGCGACGAACAGCGCCAGTCCGAAAAGTGTCAATCCCGACCAGCGCAGCCGGATCGCGGTGATGACGAGCGCGGCGAGCACGACGCTGTTGCCGATGGTGAAGAGGGCCGTCTGAACCGCCGGCGGCCAATCGGCGCCCAGGCCGAGAAAGGCTCCGGCGTTTTGCGTCCACTCGAACCGTACCGTATCGGCGAGATACGAGCGCACGGCCGATCCTGCCAAGGTCTCCTGCGCCACGTGCTTGGTCACGCGGTCGCAACCGATGATCATCGCAATTAGGACGAAGAGCGCGAGCAAAGTCGACGCGCGCGTCAGGGACGATTCTGGTCGCAGCAATTCGGTCACGGTCGTTCAGCCATCATCGCATGGGTCGGTGAAGGAGGTCGGTGGGCCGACACGACTCAGGAGGGACGACAGACGACGAGCGTTCGCCCGCTCTTCTGGAGGCCGGTGGCGGCGACGTCGAGGCCGGCGCCACGCGCCAGCGCGCGAAATTCGTCCAGCGTGCGGTCCTTGCCGCCGACCAGCACGAGCATCAGGAGGTCTGGCGACGCGGCCTCCGCCTGAAGCGTGACGCCGCCGACAATGACAACGCGGCCGCTTGGCCGAGCGGCCGCGGCGCAGCGTGCCAGCAGCAGCGACGCCTCGCGGTCCGGCCAGTCGGCCAGCACGCTCTTCATCACGTACAGATCGGCGCCGGCGGGCAGCGGGTCGAAAAAGTTTTGGCCCCTGATCGTGACGCGGTCGATCACGCCCGCCGCTTCGAACACCTCGCGCGATCGCTCGACGGCGCGAGGCAGATCGACGAGCGTCCCGCGAAGCGACGGCCTTGCGCGAAGAATCGCGGCGAGCTGCGTTCCAGTGCCGCCGCCCACATCCACGACAGTGCGAACCGACGACCAGTCGCCGCCAGGCAGCACCTCGGGATCGACGACGCCATGGCCCGGGCCCATCAGCGCGTCGAAGTCCTTCGCAATTTCAGGATGCGCCTCGAGATCGTTCCAGAACGGCCGGCCGAAAATGCGCTCGTACGTCGGCTGGCCGGTACGCACGGCCGTGAGCAGCTGTCCCCACGCGTGCGCCATCCGACCGCCGAAGCCATCGAGGTTCAGGCCGTATCGCGCGGGCGGCTCGAGCAGCACGCGCGCGTTGTCGTTCAGTGCGAATTCGCCGGGCGACGGCTCGACGAACACCCCTTTGCGGATCAGCTGCCGGAGGACGCGCGCAAGCGCGCCCGGATTTGCATCGGCGGCCGCCGCGAGGTCGTCGATCGATCTGGGGCCGGTGGCCAGATGCTCTGCGATCTTGAGCGTGACGGCGACGCGCACGCACCAGGGCGTCGCGAGATCGCTCAGCTCCCAGAGGTCCATGGGCGGGTCGATCCAGCCTACCGCACCAGGACCAACCGTTGGGGCGGTCTTTTCGTCTGATGATATTAACTACATCTGAGGAAATATGCGCCGCCGCCATTTTGGAGAATTCGAACAACTGCTGCTCTACGCCGTGGTCCATCTCCAGGGCGCCGACACCGGCGCCTGCGGCCCGACGATTCGCCGCGCAATCGAGGCCGGGACCGGACGGGTGATCTCGCCCGGCGCGATCTACACCGCGCTCGACCGGCTCGAGCAGCGCGGCTTCGTCCGGTCCGAGCTCGGCGATCCGACGCCCGAACGCGGCGGCAAGCGCAAGCGCTTCTACCGGATGCGCGCCGCCGGTGAGGCGGCGCTGCGTGCGACCGAGGCACGGCTCGAAAGAATGGCGCGGCTCGCGCGCAATCAGGGGTGATCGCGTGACGCCAGAAAAAAACACCCGGCGTCATTTTCCGCCGCGACTGGCGCGGGCGCTGGCCGGACTGCTCCTCCGCGGCGAGGCCGCCGAGGTCATCGTCGGGGATCTCGATCAGGAGTTCGCCGAGGCGGTCGCCGCGGGTGCGCGGGTCGGCACCGCACGGCGCCATTACTGGCGTCAGACGCTCGCCTCGATCGCGGCGGCCCAACGCGGCGCCAGGGAGTCAACCGTCGTGACCATGCCCCCGAAGTTTCGTCCGCTGCAGGGACTGTCTCTCGATCTGCGCTCCGTCTTTCGCACGCTGCGCGCAAGTCCCGGCTACGTGTTCGTCGCCATCCTCTCTCTCGCGATCGGGATCGGCGCCAACACGGCAGTGTTCAGCATGGTGCGGCAGCTCTTGATCGAGCCGCTGCCGGTCGATCGGCCGAGCGAGCTCAGGCTCGTGTACTGGACGCCGAACTCGAACGATCCGATCAACGTCAGCAATCTGAATTCGTCGGGCTTTCGCGACTCCGCCGGCGTCTCGTATCGAAGCAACTTTTCGTACGCGGAATACATCGCGATGCGCGACGCCGCGAGCGGGTCGGCCGATCTCAGCGGATTCAACCTCGCACCGAAACTCACAGTCTCGATCGAGGGCCGGCCGCCGATTGTGGCGAATGGCATGCTCGTGTCCGGCAATTTCTTTTCGACCGTTCGACCGACGCTCGCGCTCGGACGGAGCCTCACCGAATCGGACGACGCGCCTGGCGCGCCTGCCGTCGCGGTCATCGGCTACGGTCTGTGGACGCGTCTTCTCGCGAACGATCCGAACGTCGTCGGCCGCACGATTCGCTTGAGCGACGCGCCGGTCACGATTGTCGGCGTCACCGCGCAAGCCTATCGCGGACTGTCGCAGGGTGGATTCATTCCAGAGACCGACGTGACGATGGCGCTCTCGCAGCAGCCGCTCGTGACCTCGAAGTGGGCCTCCCCAGGCCAATCGCTCTTCACGGCGGCGAACGTCAACTGGGTCCGCATGATCGCGCGTGTGCGCGAGGGCTCGGACGCGCGAGTCACTGACGTGTTGCAGACGGCGCTGCGCGGCGCGCTCCCGAACGGCGGGCTGACACCGGCGCAAGCGGCAATTTCATCGCCGCGACTGTTCCCCGGCGCGCGGGGTCTCGATTCGATCCGGACCACGGCCGTCTTGCCCCTTCGCGTGCTCTCGGTCGTCGTCGGCGTCGTGCTGTTGATCGCCTGCATCAACATCGCCGGCCTCATGCTCGCGCGCATGGAAGCGCTCAATGCGCTGCGGACGGAGTAGCCGAACGGGTCCTCACGAGGCCTGGACGACCATCACCGCGATCCCGTCGTAGCCTTTGACACCGACCGTCTGAATTTCCGT
>CAYQRM010000129.1:0-2067 GCA_964419785.1 uncultured Solibacteraceae bacterium
CTCTTCATGTCGTCGGAAGCGACCAACAGCCGCGCGGACTGCGCCTTCGGTGGCGTGCCGGATCCGGTCAGCAAGGATCGCGTGCGCGGCATCCGCATTTTCGACATCAGCGACATCCAGCATCCGAAGCTCGTCACGAGCGTGCAGACGTGCCGCGGCTCGCACACGCACACCGTCGTTACGCAGCCGGGCGACAAGGACAACGTGTACATCTACGTGTCGGGCACGGCCGGCGTGCGGTCGCCTGACGAGCTGCCGGGCTGCACGGACGCGGGACGCGGCGTGAACAACTCGACGACCGCGCAGTTCCGCCTGGAAGTGATCAAGGTGCCGCTCGCGAATCCGAGTGCGGCGGCGATCACGAGCTCGCCGCGCATCTTCAACGATCTGCCGGTGCCTCCGGCAAACGCTGATCGTCAGGCTGTCGACGCGGCGAGCCGCGCCAACCGTGGTGGTGGTGCGGCCGCTGCAGGCGGCGGCGCGGCAGGCGCTGGTGGCGGCGGTCGCGCCGGCGGCGCGGCGGGCGCGAACGCGACACCTCCGACACCGTCGGGTCCGAATCAGTGTCACGACATCACCGTCTACCCGGAAATCGGGCTCGGCGGCGGTGCGTGCGCGGGTCTCGGCTTGCTGCTCGACATCCGCGAAGCCGCGTATCCCATCCGCATCGACTTCGCGGCAGATCCGAACATGTCGTTCTGGCACTCCGCAACGTTCAGCAACGACGGCAAGAAGGTGCTGTTCACCGACGAGTGGGGCGGCGGCAGTCAGCCGCGTTGCCGCGCGACGGACAAGATGGAGTGGGGCGCCGACGCGATCTTCACGGTCGAGAACAACAAGCTCGTCTTCCACAGCTACTACAAGATGCCGGCCGCGCAGACGACGGAAGAGAACTGCGTCGCGCACAACGGATCGCTGATTCCGATTCCGGGCCGCGACGTCATGGTCCAGGCCTGGTATCAGGGCGGCGTGTCGGTGTTCGACTGGACGGACGTCGCGCATCCGAAGGAGATCGCGTTCTTCGATCGCGGGCCGATGGACTCGACACGGCTCGTGGACGCCGGTTCCTGGTCCGCCTACTGGTACAACGGCGTGATCGTCAGCTCCGAGATCGCGCGCGGGCTCGACATCTACGAGCTCGTGCCGAGCGGCCTCGTCACCAAGAACGAGCTCGACGCGGCCAAGACGGTGAGGCTCGACTTCCTGAACGTTCAGGACCAGCCGAAGTTCGTCTGGCCGCCGAGCTTCGCGCTCGCGCGCGCGTACATCGATCAGCTCGAGCGATCGAAGGGACTGCAGCCGGGCGTCATCGCCGTCGCCCGCGTGCAGCTCGATGGCGCCGAGAAGCTGACTGGCGCCAACCGCAAGGCGAGCCTCGAGAAGCTCGCGACCCAGCTCGAGGGCGAGGCCGCGACCAACTCGACCGACAAAGCGAAGGCGACGCTGCTCGCGAGCGCGGTGAAGGAGCTGGCGGCTGCTACGAAGTAGGGCAGAGGGCAGAGGGCAGAGGGCAGAGGGCAGAGGGCAGAGGGCAGAGGGCAGAGCGCTTCCTTCGTCGCGAACGTGTCCAGCAGACGTCTCCGCTATCTGTTCCTGGCGATCGCCACGATCGGCATCGGCCTGATCGTGCATTTCGATGGGCGCGTGCTGTCGTTCCGTGTCCGTGACGTTCTCGGCGACGCCCTCTGGGCGATGATGATGGTGTGGTGGATGGGCGTTGCGCTGCCGCGCGTGCGTCTCAGCGCTCGGGGCCTGGCGGCGTTCGCGATCTGCGTGGCCGTCGAGCTCAGCCAGCGGTATCACACGCCCGTTCTCGACGCCGCGCGGCTCACGATCCCCGGGCAGCTGATTCTCGGCAGCGGCTACGATCCGCGCGACTTTCTTGCCTATGCGGCCGGGGTCATCGCCGCGGTGACGCTGGCGCAGCTGGTCGTGGAATCGGCCGGCCAGAGGGCCGCTGTATAATCGGGTGTTCGAGCGTTCTACAAGTGGGCCAGTAGCGCAGTTGGGAGCGCGCATGAATGGCATTCATGAGGTCACGGGTTCGACTCCCGTCTGGTCCACCAT
>CAYQRM010000130.1:0-16054 GCA_964419785.1 uncultured Solibacteraceae bacterium
CGCGCCCGACGTGAACGCTCGCAGGTACGGACCGAGCGACCAGTAACCCAGCGACAGCCAGGCGCCGCCGAGCAGCGCCAGCCAGGGCACGCGCCGTTTGATCTCCCCGACGACGGCGGCCTCCCAGTGGCCGCGCGTGTGCTTCGTCAGCCGCATGATTCTCGCGACGACGACGCCGTTGATGATGTGGCCCGCGAAATACGCGATGACGAGCGTCGTGACAGTCTTGGCCGTTTGCCACGCCCAGTCGGGCCACTCGTGAAGATTCAGTGACATTCCCCGTCCCTCCGCGGCAGGTGGGTTCGCGTGGGCTTCTTGGGGAGCGACGCGTGCTGTACCCGCATCGTCGCGCGGTCCGTGCCTCGAGGTCAACCCTCGCCTCGTCGCGTGACGGCGGCGCGCGGTTAGGCTAACGTGGACGATCAATGGCGCGACTGCTGGCGATCTGTCCGAGTGTGGGACTTGTCGGCGCACTCTCCGACGGTCTCGCGGATCATGAATTCGTGCTGTCGGACGGCAACGTCGAGGCGCTGCGGCGCGTGCGGCAACTCGCGGTCGACGTCGTCATTACCGATCCCACGACGACGGTGCCAGAGGACCTGGCGTTCGCCACAGAGCTTCGCAGCGTCCGGCCGGGCGTGAAGGTGATCTGTCTTGCGCCGGCGACGAGTCACGACGATGTGGTCGCGGCCTTGCGCGCGCGCGTGTTCGCGTGTTTCACACCGCCGTTCGACTATGCCGAAATCGCCGCGATGGGACGTGCCGCGCTCCAGGCCGTCGACTGGACCCACGGCATTGAGGTCGTGTCCGGGCTGCCGTACTGGATGACGCTGCGCGTCTCGTGTCATCTGCTCACGGCCGAGCGGCTCGTGCGGTTCATGACGGAGTTCGAAGACACGCTGCCCGGGCGCGAGCGCGACCTCTTGATGACGGCCTTCCGCGAGATGCTCGTCAACGCGATGGAGCATGGCGCGGGCTTCGATCCGAACCAGGTGATCGAGGTCACGGCGGCGCGGACCGACCGCGCCATCGTGTTTCACTTTCGCGATCCGGGGAACGGCTTCGATCGCACCGACCTGGCGCACGCCGCAAAATCACGGCTGCCCGAGGACATCATCGACGCGACGCTTCGACGCGAGCAGGACGGCCGGCGTCCTGGCGGATTCGGCATGCTGCTCGTCAAGCAGATCGCGGACGAGCTCGTGTACAACGAACGCGGCAATGAGGTGCTGTTGATCAAGCACCTGAAATGATGGGCACGCTGTCGCGCGTGCTGCGTCCGATTGATTTCAGTCGACGTGAATCGCGGCGTCGAAACGCTCGGCGACGCTCGCGTCACCTTCCCATTCGCGCCAGCGCTTCAATCCGAGCATCGTGCTGCCCGCGGTTTGCGCGTGGAACTCGAAGGTGCGCGTGCCTTGTCCGCCAACTCCGCTGCCGGACGGATCGAACGCGTCCTGGCGAAGGGCGAGATTGACGGGCGAGACATCGATCTGCCAGCGGAAACCGGTGCCCGGCGTCTCGGGAAGACGCACGACGACCTCATCGCCGACGTGCGCCCGCAGCGTGGCGCCGTTGTCCTTCGACGTCGCGACGACGGTCGCCATCGTCAGACCGGACGCCGGCCCTGAATCACGCGGATGAGCACCACCACTATCGCCAAGACCAACAGAATGTGAATGTAGCCGCCGAGGGTGTACGACGACACCATACCCAGCAGCCACAGGATCAGAAGCAGTACGAAGATTGTCCACAGCATCGCCGCAGTCCTCCAGACCCGTGTGAGTGGGTCGGCCGACCAGACTGCACGAGCCGTGCCCGGAGATTCGACGGTTCGAGCCCGGTCCAAGGGCACCGGGCTGCCCACTCTGGGAACCCGGCGCGCCAGTTCAGTGGCGGGTCCCGCCTCCATCTAACGGCCAAGGCCGCACGAGGAAAGCTCACCGCCGTCGAGTCCGCGCTTGAACGAGGCGACTCGATCGGCCGAGGATCCGTGGGTGAATGATTCCGGGACGACCCGTCCGGTGCTTTCGCGCTGCAATCGGTCGTCGCCGATGGCGGCGGCAGCGTTCAGTCCCTGTTGAACGTCGCTGGCGTCGATGACGCTGCGCTGGGCAGCCGAATGTCCCCAGACGCCGGCGAGGCAATCCGCCTGCAGTTCCTGCTGGACCGACTGCTTGTTGGCTTGCAGGCGCGTCAGCCCGGCGCCGCTCGAGAGCGCGCCCATCAGGTTCTGCACGTGATGACCCACTTCGTGCGCGATGACGTACGCCTGCGCGAAATCACCCGGCGCGCCAAAGCGCTGCGAGAGCTCGCGGAAAAAACTCAAGTCGAGATACAGCTTGTGATCGCCCGGACAGTAGAACGGTCCGACGGCCGCGGAGCTCAGCCCGCATGCCGAATCGACTTGATCGGTGAACAGCACCAGCGTCGGTCGCGGATAGGTTTGGCCGCGCTTCTCGAAGATCGCGCCCCAGACGTCCTCGGTGTCGCCGAGGATCGATCGCGCGAACGTCGCCGCGGTGTCGTTGGCTGGAGGCGCGTCGGCCGGCTGGCTCACGCCGGCGCCAGGGCTCGACGTATCGGGCGAGAGCAGCTGCATCGGATCGACGCCGAACAGGTAGCTCACGAGCAGCAGGATCAGCAACCCCCCGATCCCGAGCCCGCCGGTGCGGATCATTCCGCCGCCACCGAAGGCTCCGCCGCCGGCACTGTAGCCGCGTCGATCCTCGACGTTGTCGCTCTGCCGCAGGTCTTCCCACTTCATATGCGTGTACCGGAGTGACTCCGCGCGCCGCCGTGTGCTGGCTGTGGACCCAGTCTAGCGGATTCCAATGATCGCGATGGCGCTAACTGTCGCGAAGGATGCGGGCAGGATCGAGACTGGCGGCCCGACGCGCCGGCCCCCAACAGGCAGCCGCGGCCGTCACGACGAGCGCGGCGGGAACGATCGCGAGCGTGGCTGGATCGGTCGGACTGACCTCAAAGAGCAGGGCGCGAATGAGACTGCCCGACAGCCACGCGGCGCTCACGCCGATGGCGACGCCGGCGATGACCGGCTTGACGCCGCTCAGAATCACCATCCGCCGCACGCCGTGCGGCTCGCCGCCGAGCGCGATGCGGATGCCGATGTCCCGGCGGTGCTGCTGAACGAAATGCGCCATCACGCCGTACACGGCCACGATCGAAAGCACGAGCGCCGTGAGCGCGAACATCCCGACGAGGACCGAGAGATAGCGCGGCTGCGCGAGCGACGCGTCCATGAGATCGTCACCCGTCGCGATGTCCGACACGGCGACGCTCGAGTCGAGCTCGCGCACGGCTTGCTGGAGGGCGTGCGCCGAGCCGGTCGGATCCCCCGCCGTCCGCAGCACGAGAAACGCCTGCGGCAGATCGACGAACGGGTAGTAGACGGTGCCGTCCGGCGCGGCGCCGAGCCCCGCCCACTTCACATTCTCGACGACGCCGACGATCGTCGTCCACGGGCAGGTCGTGCAGCCGCCGTTGTGCATGCGCCGGCCGACGACGTCCTCCCCCGGGAAAAAGCGATTGGCCCACGCGCGATCGACGACGATCACGTCGTCCTGGAGTGAGCGATCGTCAAGCAGCCGTCCGCGCACGAGCGCCAGCCCCATGGCCTTGAAGAATCCCGGAGACACGCCGACCCACGTCGACACTTCCGGCGTGCGGCTGGTTGCGGCCGGATGGTCTTCGAGATCGAAGTCGTTTTGGTTGTAGCTCTCCGACGGCGGGCGGCTGTCGGCGATCGCCGCCGCGTTGACGCCCGGCAGGACGCCGAGCCGCTCCACGAGCTGCTTCCAGAAATCCGCTCGTGTCGCGTTCGGTGAGTAGCGGGGACCAACGAGTGACACCTGCGCCGTCAACATGCGCTCCGTGTCGATGCCGACCGGGACATGACTCAATCGGCCGAGGCTCGCCGTCACGAGCAGCGCGGCGGTGATGAGCGGCGTCGCGAGCGAAAACTCCGCGGCGACGAGCGCGCGGCGGACGCGACGCGCCGTGGGCGCATCGCTCGTCGAGCGGCCGCTCGACGCGAGCGAGCGATCCAATTTCAATCGCGAGCCGTGGATCGCCGGCACCAGGCCGATGAGCATGCCGCTCGCGAGCGCGAGCGACGAAAGCCACACGAGCGTGGGACCGGCGAGATGGATTTCGGCGAGGCGCGGCACGTACGTCGCGCCATAGGTCGTGATGAGCTCGATCGCGCCGGCGGCCACGGCGAGCCCCACGGCCGCCGCGGCCACGGTGAGCACCGCGGCCTCGGCGAGCAGCGCCTGCACCATTCGCGCGCGCGACGCGCCCAGCGCGCCGCGGATCGCGAGTTCTCGGCTGCGCTCCAGCGCGCGTGCGAGCAGCAGATTGATGGCGTTCGCGCTCGCGATCAGCAGCACGCACGCCACGGCCGCCAGCACCATGAACAGGGTCGAGCCAATGTTGCCGACGACCCGCGTCTTGAGATCCTGCAAGCCCCAGGTCGCATTCTCGTCCTGGTACGAGGCGCGCCAGATCGGGAAGAGCTGTTTCGTCGTCGCTCGCATCGCCTCGACCGCCGCGCCTCTCGACACGCCGGGATTCAGACGCGCCAACGCCATCGTCGAGAATGGCCCCTTGCGTTGTGGCGGCGCCCAGTGTGCCGCGGTGAAGACGGAAACCGGCTGCTCGAGCGGGCCGTCAGTGTTCTCGAGCACGCCCACGATCGTGTAGTTCTCGCCATCGAGCGTCAGCGCTCGGCCGACAACTGCGGGGTCGGCGCCGAAACGGCGCGTCCAGTAGCGATAGGTGAGCACGGCGATCCGATCGCCACCCGCGTCATCGGACGGATCGAACAGCCGGCCGATCGCGGCCTTTTGCTGCATGAGCGGGAAGTACGAGCCCGTAACGTCTTTGGCGGTCGCGCGCTCAGGCGCGCCGTCTCGCGTCACCGTGACATCTTTCGTCTGGTACGCCGCGATTGCGCTGAACGCCGAATGATCAGCCTCGAGCGCGCGATAGTCGACGACGGAGAAGCGCCATTTGAACGGCGGGCTGTCGGTGTAGATCCAGTACAGGTTGTTCGCGTCCGCGTAGGGCAGGGGATTGACGAGCACCGCGCGCGTCACGCTCACCATTGCCGTCGTCGCGCCGAGCCCGATCCCGACCGTGAGGACGATCGTCGTCGCAACGATCGGCGCGCGCGCGAGGCTGCGCACGCTATAGCGCAGGTCGCCGCCCAAATGCTTCACGCTCGCGAACACATCTTCCAAGGTGCGTCCCATGCGGTCTCCCGTGAGATGAAGCGCGTACGCCAACTGCTGCCGGCGGAGCCATCGGCGAGCGGCGCGAGCCCCGTCTTGTCGGAGCCGCCATTCGTAGAGCTCGGCCAGCTCGCTTTCGATGACGCGACGGTCGGCGTCGCCCACGAGCCACCGCATCAGCCAGCGCATGTCACGTCCTGGGCGTCTTGAGGAGCGACGCGAGGCCGCGCCAGAGGCGCGCGTGCTCGACTTGATGAGCCTTCACCACGGCCAGACCGCGCTTGGTCAGCTTGACGTAGCGCCGCATGCGGCCCGACTCGGCCGTGTCGAGCCGCGAGAGGACGAGGCCCTTGGCTTGGAGACGGCTGAGCGCGATAAACACGGCCGCAGGCGCGACGCGCCGGCCCGTGCGCTTCTCGAGCTCGAGCACGAGCGGCACGCTATACGTCTCGCCGCGCTGCCGGAGCATCGCAACGAGCACCTGGAGCTCGAAGGTCTGGAGTGACTTCGCCATCGGCGGACTATAGCACTAACGATGTTAGTCGAGACGAACCGGCCGGAGGTTAGCCGGCTCGGGTGCGGAGTGCTCGGCCCCCCCCCCGCACGGACGTCGCGCTAGATCATCCGAATGGCGCGTACGCGTCTTGGAAAGTCCTTGTCGTCGCTGTGCTGGCGGCCGTTGTCGGCGAAGTCGATGTGCGCGGCCATGTCGGTGGTCTGCTGTGACGAGGACCAGTACGAGAAGTTGTCCGCGACGCCGCTGCCGGCGAAGTCGCCGAGGCGGGTGGCTTTGAGCGCGCGGTACATCTGGGCGAGCTCGTCGCGCGAGGGAAGGAACCAGCCGCCCACGCCGTTGAGCGTGTAGTCCGAGCAGAGGCGGGCGGCGGTACCCGGGTCGGCGCAGGTCGCGAGCATCTCCTTGGTGTTGTCGCGGCCGGTGCCGATCGCCGTGCCTCGCGCGCCGGTGGTGGGCGTCCGGAAGCAGCCCCACTTGGCGCCGGCGCTTTGATCGACGGGCGCGGCCTCGAGATAGCGCCAGCCGTCGGTGGCGTAGTGCGGGTTGTCGTAGAAAATCAGGCCCCCGGCCGGCCCCGTATCGCCGATCGCGTACTCGGCGTGCGAGAGCCAGACGGTCATCTCGCCGGCGCCGCGATTGGCCCACTGGTAGTAGGGAATGAGCGCGACGGGAGCCGCCGCGAGCGACGGGTTGGTGAGCTGTCGCGCGAGCGTGTGAATCGCCTTCGCACCGTCAGGAGTGGGATCGGTTGACGCCTCGAGCGGAGCGTCGCGCGCGACGAGCAGGTCGAGCACGCGCTTGCCGCCCGCGTCGGGCCACTCGGCGCAGTAGACGATCGGTCCGCGCTCGACGGCCGTGCGGCCTTTGTCCGCGCGCACGCGCGCGTCGGCCGCGACGCGCCGGACGTCCATCGGAAATTGCATCGCGATCACGTCGCCGCTCTTCCACACGCGATCGATCGACACATAGCCCAGCGCATCGGGCGTGGCGCCGACGGGCCGGCCGTTGACCGAAACCGTCGCGTGCCGGCTGCTCGGCGTCACGTAGTGGTAGAGCGACCCCGGCGACGGTTGATTGCGCGTCCAGCCGGGAACGCGCAGCTTGATGACGCCCTTCGCGTCCTGCTTCGTCGAGATCGCGATCGTCGACGCGCCTCCCCACGGCATCTCGCTGTCGACCAGGAGGGTGATCGGCTGCCCGTGCATCGTGAACGATGCCTCGCTCGAAACGTACAGATTGACAAACACCGCGTCGGTCTGGTCCTGCGCGTAGATGAGGCCCGGCATGCTCGCGAGGAAACGCACGAGGTTGGGCGGGCAGCACTCGAGCGAGGCGCGCTGCCAGCGGACGTCCCGCCCGTCGCCCGCGCTCGCGAGGCGATTGACATAGAAGAAGCGATCGCCTGACGCCGAGACGCCGTCGAGGGCGTTGTTGTACATCCCGCGCTCCATCACGTCGATGTACTTGCTGTCGCCCGTCGCGAGGAACATGCGATGGTTGAACGTGATGAACATCAAGACCGCGCACGTCTCCGCGTACGCCGAGATGTTGGGCAGCGCGTAGGCCTCGCCGAAGCCCTCGTTGCCGGTCGAGCCAACCCCGCCGGTGATGTACATCTTGCGCGTTGCCGCGTCCGTCCACATCCGCTCGGCCACCTTGAAGTAGTCGGAGAGGCCGGTCAGCACTCCGACGTCGGCGACCGACACCATCAGCGAGCAGCAATTCACCGCGTGGCCGACGGCTTCGCTCTGGTCCAGCACCGGCTTGTACGACTGGTTGTGACGGCTGCGGCCGACCGAGTTCGGCAGGCCGCGAATGTCGAGATAGTGCTTGGCGAGATCGAGATGTTTCTTCTCGCCGGTGATCCTGTAGAGCTGGAGACAGTTGATGGCGTCGCGCTCGCCGCCGTTGAACGGCGGATGGCGCACGCGGAAATCTTCGTACAGCGCGTCGGCGGTTCTGATCGCCGGATCGAGAAGGTCGCGCTTGCCCGTCGCGCGATACCACGCGGCCGCGACCTCGAATCCTTCATTGCTCAGTCGATCGCCGGATCGGCTCGCGAGCGTACGCACGCTCGAGTCGATTGTCGTCTGGAGCGCCGGATCCGGGTGCGTCTCGAGCGAGTAGATCGCCGCCTCGAGCACGTTGCCGCTGAGCGCGCGGCCGTTCTCGGTCAGCTTCTGGACCTCGAACGGGATGGTCACCGTCGCGTTGGTCGCGACCTTCGGCTTCCAGAACGCGTCGCGGAGCGTGACCTCCGCATGCCGCTTTGCACGGATGGGGTAATCAGCGACGGGTGTATATGCGGCCGCGCCGATTTCGACGCTCGCCGGGGCGGTGGTCTGCGCCTCGGCCTCCGCGATCGGCTCTCGCGCCGCGAGCGCCAGCGCGCCCGCCGCCGCGGATGCCGCTTTGAGGAACTCCCGTCGAGCGATTGGATGACTCATGGCCGTCATTCTAGGACCGTTCGCGGCCAACCAACCCGGGGCATCCGTCGTCTCAGGTAGATAATCTAGTGGTCGGAGGCCTGATCGGATGCCGAAACGCGGAACCCCGCCCATCGAGGGCGACTTGCTGCAGGGCACGCTCGACCTGCTCATCTTGAGGACGATCGCTGTGGGCGCGGCGCACGGCCACGCCATCGCGCACGCGATCGAGCGCCAGTCCGACGAAGTGCTCCAGGTCGAGCACGGCTCGCTCTATCCAGCGCTTCACCGGCTCGAGGACCGCGGCTGGATCGCGTCCTTCTGGGGCACGTCGGAGAACAACCGCCGCGCCCGCTACTACCGGCTCACGCCAGCCGGCCGTCGTCAGCTCGCGCAGCAAACGTCGCGATGGGACGAGCTCGTTGGCGCCGTCAACCGCGTGCTCAGGCCGAGCGGGGGATAAGTGGGCCTGTCGCGCTTCTGGCGTCGCGCGCGGTGGGACGACGAACGTCGGCTCGAGCTGGACGACTACATCGCGCGCGAGACGGAAGACAACATCGCCCGCGGGTTGAGTCCGGACGACGCCCGCGCGCGAGCGCTCCGCAGGCTCGGCAACGCCACGCTGGTGCGCGAGGAGATCTTCGAGATGAACACGATCGGCTGGCTCGAATCCGTCTGGCAGGACCTGCGCTACGGCGCCCGCGTGCTCGCGCGCAGTCCCGGCTTCGCCGTCGTTGCGCTGCTCTCGCTCGCGCTCGGCATCGGCGCCAACGCCGCGATCTTCCAGCTGCTCGACATCGTGCGCCTGCGGACGCTGGCGCTGCAGCATCCCGAAGACATCTACGAGGTGCGCATCGCGCCGAACAAGGGCGGCCGCACCGGCGAGTTTCATGGCGCGCGGCCGGCGTTGACCAATCCGATCTGGGAGCAGCTTCGCGATCAACAGCACTCGTTCACCGACCTCGCCGCGTACGGGACGGCGCCGCTCGATCTGTCGTCCGGCGGCGAGTCGCGTCCAGCCGAAGGCCTCTTCGTGAGCGGCCGCTATTTCCATTTGCTCGAAGGGCGCGCCGAGCGCGGCCGGCTGCTCGAGGCCGCTGACGATGTGCGGGGCTGCGGATCGCCGGGTGCGGTCATCAGCGCCGCGTTCTGGCAGAAGGAATTCGGCGGGGCGCGCGACGTGATCGGTCGCACGCTGCGTCTCGACGGTCAGCCGGTACCCGTCATCGGCGTCGTGAACCGCGGCTTCTCGGGCATCGAGGTCGGCCGCCGGACGGACGTGTACCTGCCGATCTGCGCGCAGGCGCTCATCAAGAAGAGCGATCCGGCCATCTACGCGCGCGATGTCTGGTGGCTCGCCGCATTCGGGCGTCTCACGGCCGGGACCACGATCGATCAAGCGACAGCGGAGCTCACGTCGCGCTCGCCGGGGATCTTCGAAGCGACGGTCCCGCCCAAGTACACCGCGGACGACGTCAAGCACTATCAGGCTTTCCAGCTTGCGCCATATGCCTCCGGCACGGGCGTGTCGGGCCTGCGCGCGCGCTACAGCGATTCGCTGACGGTGCTGCTCTCGATCGCAGGGCTGGTGTTGCTCATCGCGTGCGTCAACCTGGCGAATCTCATGCTCGCGCGTAGCGCGGCGCGGGCGCGCGAGATCTCATTGCGGCTCGCTATCGGCGCCTCCCGTCGCCGCATCTTTCGACAGCTCATCGCCGAGAGCTTGCTGCTCGCCGGAATCGGGGCGTTCGCAGGCATCTGGCTGGCGCTCGCGCTGAGCCGGCTGCTCGTCGCACTTCTCGTGAGCGATGGTGGTCCCTGGACGCTGGATCTGGCGATCGACTGGCGGCTCGCGGGCTTCACGGTCGCGCTCGCCATCGTCGCGTGCCTGCTGTTCGGCCTGTGGCCCGCGTGGCGCGCCACGCGTACGGAACCGGCGCAAGTCCTCAGGCAATCGGGCCGCGGCCTGACGGCGGACCGCGGGCGCTTCGTCGTGCGCCGCGTGCTCGTCGTGTCGCAGATGGCGATTTCGCTCGTGCTCGTGATCGGCTCGCTGCTGTTCGTCGGCACGCTCAGAAATCTCACGACAAGCGACTTCGGTTTCTCCGATCGCGACGTGCTGATCGCGAATCTCGATCTCCGTCCTGCCGGCGTCGCGCCGAGCGCGATGCTGAATTTCCAGCAGCAGCTGATCGAGCGCCTGCGCGCGGTTCCGGGCGCGGCTGAGGTGTCCGGCGCCGCCATCGTGCCGATCAGCGGCTCGCGGTGGAACGAGACGATCATCATCGATGGCGAGAGGAAAGACGGTCATCCAGACGCCAATCGCGTGAGCGCGGCGTTCTTCCAGACGCTCTCGGTGCCGTTCGTGACGGGGCGGACGTTTGACGCGCGCGACAAGATTGGCGCGCCGCCGGTCGCGATCATCAACGAAGCGTTCGCCGCGAAGTATTTCGCTGGATCGAATCCGATCGGCCGGACGTTCAGGCGCGAGGTCGGGCCAAACGATCCCGATCCGAGCTACGAGGTGATTGGCGTCGTGCGCAACACCAAGTACCTCGATCTTCGCGACCCGCTCGGACCAATCACGTACTTCGCCGACACGCAGGAGACCGATCCGTCGCCGTACCTCACGGTCGTCGTCAAAGCCCAGCACGACCCGGCGGCGCTTCGCGCGGGCCTGTTGCGCGCGGTCGCCGATGTACATCCAGGCATCACCGTGACCCTGCAGTCGATGACCGAGCAGATTCAAGGGACGCTCTTGCGCGAGCGGTTGATGGCGGCGCTCTCCGGGGGATTTGCGGCGCTGGCGGTCGTGCTCGCGGCCGTCGGTCTCTACGGTCTGATGGCGTACGGCGTCGCGCGCCGGCGCAACGAGATCGGCGTGCGCGTCGCGCTCGGCGCCACGCGGGGCCGGATCATCCTGATGATCGTGCGCGAGACCGCGATCCTCGTCGCCGCCGGCGTCGCGGTGGGAATTGGACTGGCCATCTGGTCGGGCCGTGCCGCCGAGGCGCTGCTCTACGGGCTGACGGCGTCAGATCCGAAGATGCTCGCGCTCGGCGTCCTCGCGCTCACGGTGGTGGCGGTCGTTGCGACCGTCGTGCCCGCGCATCGCGCCGCCCGGCTCGATCCGACGACGGCGCTCAGAGGAGAAGCCTGACCACTGGCGCTAGCCGCCGGCCATCGCGCCGACGATGAGGAAGGGTTCGCGGCCGCGCGCGACCGCGTCGGGCAGCGGCGCGTCGGGACGCTCGAACGATACGTCCTCCTCGCACGCGAAAAACCGAACGAGCGGCCGCCGTTCCAGCGTCCCGTGGTCGCGAATCGTCCCGCAGAGTACCGGGTACTGCGACTCCAGGGCGTCAAGAATCGCGCGCTGGGTCACGACGCCGCCCGTCACGTCGAGCGTCAACTCGCCGCTGACGTTCGCGAGCGATCTGAGGTGCACGGGCAGGACGACGCGAATCATCGAGCTCACCAGGACGCCTGAGAGACCGTCTGAACTTCGATCGACAACACGGGCGGAAGATTCTGCGCGATCGCCGTCCAGTGATCGCCGGCGTCTTTCGAGGCATAAACCTGGCCGCCCGAGGTGCCGAAATACACGCCGCACTGGTCGAGCTTGTCGACCGCCATCGCGTCGCGCAGGACGTTCACGTAGCAGTCCTGCTGCGGCAGACCCTTGGTGAGTGCTTCCCAGTCGTTGCCGCCAGTGCGGCTGCGATAAACCCGCAGCTTGCCGTCGGGCGGGTAGTGCTCGGAATCGCTCTTGATCGGGACGACGTAAATCGTCTCCGGCTCGTGCGCGTGGACGTCGATCGCGAACCCGAAATCCGTCGGGAGGTTCCCGCTGACTTCGTGCCACGACTCACCGGCGTTGTCGCTCCGCATCACATCCCAATGCTTCTGCATGTAGATCACGTCTGGGCGCTGCCAGTGCATCGCGAGGTGGTGAACGCAATGGCCGACCTCGGCGTCCGGGTCGGGCAGGACGCCTTGCGACATCAGGCCCTTGTTGATCGGCCGCCACGTCTCGCCGTCGTCATCGGTGCGGAACGCGCCGGCGGCCGAGATCGCGATGAACATCCGGCCCGCGTGTTTGATGTCCTTGATAATCGTGTGCAGGCACAGACCGCCCGCGCCCGGCTGCCAGTTGGATGCGGACTTATGCCTCCGCAGCCCCGGCAGCTCGTTCCACGTCGCGCCGCCGTCCGTCGTGCGAAAGAGCGCCGCGTCTTCGACGCCCGCATAGACGGTGTCGGGATCACCGGGCGACGGCTCGAGGTGCCAGACCCGCTTGAACTCCCACGGGTGCGGCGTGCCGTCGTACCACTTGTGCGGGCCCGGCGTGCCTTCGTAGGCGAACTTGTTTCCGACGGGCTCCCACGTTTTGCCGCCGTCATTCGAGCGTTGGATCACCTGGCCAAACCACCCAGAGCTTTGCGACGCGTAGATCCGATCGGGATCGGCGGGCGATCCCTTCATGTGGTAAATCTCCCAGCCTCCGAAATGCGGGCCGGCGATCTTCCAGGTATCGCGCCGTCCGTCTGCGGACAGCACGAATGCGCCTTTGCGCGTTCCGACGAGCACGCGAACTCCGGTCATGACCGTAGTCTAGCGGAGCGCAATGGGCGCTGGACAATCGGTACGCTAAATGGCAAGGTTGCCGGATGCCGGAAAATCCAGCCGCTCCCCGGCCTGGTCCGGATGCAGACGCGACACGGGTTCTCGGTCCGCTGGAACCGGGCGTGACGCGAGCGGTGCCGCCGCCAGCCGGCGATGCCACACGGCTGGCGCCGCCACCTGCGAGCGACGCCACGCAGCTCGCGCCGCCTCCTTCGAGCGACGCCACTCGGTTTGCTCCGCCTCCCAACGACGCTACGCGACTCGCGCCTCCCGCGGCGCCCGCTGACGACAGTACCCGGCTTGGGACCGAGAACGTCACGCGCGTCGGCTCAGGACCGATTGCCGGGAGTGACGGCAGCGCCGGACCGCTCGAGGTTGGCTCGCAATTCGGCCGCCGCTACCGGATCACGCGGCTGCTCGGCGTCGGCGGAATGGGCGCGGTCTATGAAGCGTGGGACGCCGAGCTTGGCGTCGCCGTCGCGCTGAAGGTCATCCGCGCCGAGATGGCCGAGGATGAGGCGACGGCCAAAGATCTCGAGCGCCGGTTCAAGCGCGAGCTTCTGCTCGCCCGACAGGTCACGCACAAGAACGTCGTGCGCATCCACGACCTGGGTGAGATCAACGGCATCAAGTACATCACGATGCCCTATGTCGAAGGGCAGGACCTCGCGACGCTGCTCAAGACCGGGAGCAAGCTGCCGCTCGCGCGCGCGCTGGCGATCGCGCGCGAAACGCTGTCGGGGCTGGTCGCTGCCCACGCCGAAGGCATCGTGCACCGCGATTTGAAGCCCGCGAACATCATGGTCGACGCGCAGGGCCACGCGCTCTTGATGGATTTCGGGATCGCGCGGTCGATCGGCATGCCCGGGCCGCCGATGCCGGGATCGAGCGGTGGCAGCGGACGCGCGACCGGCGGCGTCGATCCCACGCTCATCGGCGCCGTCGTCGGGACGATTCGCTACATGGCCCCCGAGCAGGCGAAGGGGCTCGAAGTCGACCACCGCGCGGACATCTACGCGTTCGGTTTGATTCTTCGCGAAATGCTGCTCGGTCTTGGCCGCGAGACGAGCGCGGCGACCGCGCTCCGCGAGCTCCAGCAGCGACTCGACACGCCGCCTCCGTCGATGCGGACGGTCGATCCGTCGGTCCCGGAAACGGTCGACCGCATCGTCTCGAAGTGCCTGGCCGTCGACGCCGCAGATCGATACCAAACGACCGAGGCGCTGCTCGCCGACGTCGATCGGCTGGACGACGAAGGCAAGCTCAAAGCCCTGCCTCGGACGCTTACGCGCAAGCTCACGATTGCCGCCGCGCTCGTCGTCACCGCCGCGATCGGCGGGACGTGGTGGCTCGCCCGCACACCGCCGCCCGTGCAGCACGCGCCACTGTCCGTGCTGATCGCCGACTTTGCCAATCAGTCGGGCGATCAGGCGTTCGACGGCACGCTCGAGCAGGCGATGGGCATCTCGCTCGAAGGCGCGTCATTCGTCACCGCGTTTCGCCGTGACCAGGCGAAGCAGATTGCCGAACAGCTCAAGCCCGGCGCGCGCATGGACGAATCGGTCGCGCGTCTCGTCGCCAAGCGTCAGGGCATCAAGGTCGTAGTGACCGGCTCGGTCGAGCGCGACGGGTCGGGATACCGCGTCACCGCGAGCGCGATCGATCCGTCAACCGACGCACCGGACAAGAAGCCGCTCGCGACCGCGTCGGCCGAGGCAGCCAATCGCGACGGTGTGCTCGGCGCCGTCAACCATGTCGCGGCGGAGCTGCGCGCGGGACTCGGCGACACGGTCACCGAGAAAGTGCGACTCGCGGCCGGCGAAACTTTCACCGCGAGCTCGCTCGACGCCGTGCAGGCCTACACGCAGGGGCAGGACCTCGCCTTGAGCGGCCGCGACGCCGACGCGATTCCATTTTACGAGCGCGCGATCGCGGCCGACGCCAACTTCGGCCGCGCGTACTCGGGTCTCGCCACCTCGCTCTATCACCTTGGTCGGCAGGACGAAGCCGGCGTGCAGTGGAAGAAGGCGCTCGCGCTCATGGGCCGCATGACCGATCGCGAGAAATACCGGACGCTCGGCGCCTACAACCTCGCCATCGCCGGCAACTACCAGCAGGCGATCGAGAACTACTCGACGCTGGTCCAGCTGTATCCGAACGATCTGGCGGGACTCAACAACCTGGCGTTCGCCTACTTCAGCATGCTCGATTTCAAGAAGGCGCTCGACTACGGCAAGCGCGCCCTCGACGTCTATCCAACCAACGTCGTCATCGGCAACAACTACGCGTTGTTTGCGATGTACGCCGGCGAGTTCGACGCGTCGGCAGCGCAGGCCGAGAAGCTGATTGCCGAAGATCCGACGTTCACGAAGAACTACCTGCCGCTCGCCGTCGCCGCGGCGCTGAAGCTCGACGACGCCGGCGCGGTGGCGGCCTACGACAAGATGGCGTCGACTGCGGCGCCTGGACCATCGCTCGCGGCGACGGGTCTGGCCGACCTCGCACTCTATCGCGGCCGGTGGAGCACCGCCGCGCAACAGCTCGCGAAGTCCATTCCCATCGACCTGCAACAGAAAGCGAACGGGCCGGCGGCGGAGAAGACACTCGCGCTGGCGGAAGCGCTCGACGCTCAAGGCCAGCGCGCGCAAGCGCTCGCCGCCGTCAAGCGCGCGCTCGGGTTGTCCAGGCAGCCGACGACGCTGGTGCCGGCGGCGCGGATGCTGGCGCGCTTCGGTCAGACGAAAGACGCGCAGGCCATCGTGGCCGAGCTCGACAACACGTTGCAGACGCAGAATCGCGCCTACGCCCGTGTGATCGAGGGCGACATCGCGCTCGCGGGCAAGAAGCTGGCTGACGCCGTCGACGCGTTTCGCGCGTCAATCAAGCTGCAGGACTTGTGGATGCCGCACTACGCGCTCGGCGTGGCCTACGTCGAGGCGGGTCACTTCGCCGAGGGACTGACGGAGCTCGAGATGTGCCAGCGACGCCGCGGTGAGGCCACGGCGATCTTCCTCGACGACACACCCACGCTGCGCTACCTCGCGGCGCTGCCGTACTGGCTCGGCCGCGCGCAGGAAGGCGTCGGCCAACAAGCCGCGACGACAAACTACCAGGCGTTTGTCGCGATTCGCGGCGAAGCCGCGAACGATCCGCTCGTGGCCGACGCCAAGAAGCGCCTCGCCGCGCAGAAATAACGGGCAGGCCTCCCTCGAGGCCTGCCCGCTCAATCA
>CAYQRM010000131.1:0-22574 GCA_964419785.1 uncultured Solibacteraceae bacterium
TTAAAGAGGACGCGAACATGAAACGCCTGGTGGTGCTTTTTGTCGTGGCGCTCGGATTTGGCGGAATCGCACTTCGTGCGGGTACCGCCACCTCCCCCATCGCCGACGCGGCCATGCGCGGTGACGCGGCGGCCGTGCGGACGCTCCTCACCCAGGGCTCCGACGTCAATGCCCCGCAAGGCGACGGCATGACGGCGCTCCACTGGGCAGCGCTCAACGGCGATATGAAGACGATGGACGTGCTGCTGGCCGCGGGCGCGAAGACGACCGCGGTCACCCGCGACGGCCACTACACGGCGCTGCACCTGGCGAGCTCGCGCGGACACGCGGCGGCGGTGACGAAGCTGATTGACGCCGGCAGCGACGTGAAGGCTCTGACCACCACCGGCGTGCAGCCGATTCACCTCGCCGCCGAAGCCGGCAACGCTGACGCGCTCAAAGCCATCATTGACCACGGCGCCGACGTGAACGTGCGCGATGAAACGCACGGACGCACGCCGCTGATCTTCGCGACGTCAGAGAATCGTGTCGAGGCGATCAAACTGCTGATCGCCAGGGGCGCGGACGTCTCGATCACGACCAAGGTGATCGACTACCCGGCGCGATCCGCCGCGGACTCGGCCGACCGCGTCGCGCGAGATCGCGCGATCACGTCGGCGACTGGCAAGGCGCCACCGGCGGATCCGTCGGCGGGCGCGGCAGGCGCCGGCGCAGCGGCCGGTGGCGGCGCTGGCGGGCGCGGTGCGGGCGCAGCAGGAGGCGGGCGCGGCGGCGGCCGTGGCGCGGCCCCGTGCGATCCCAACGATCCGGACATTCCGTGTCCGCGCGGCGGCGGCGCAGGCGGGGGCCGCGGACCGTCCGACATCCAGCAAATCGGCCTCCAGGGCGGATTTAACGCCTTGCACTACGCCGTGCGCGACGGTTACGCCGACGCGGCCATGGCGCTTCTCGACGCGGGCATCGACATCAACGCGCGCACCGCCGACAAATCGACGCCGCTCATCGTCGCGTCGATCAACGGCCAGTACGATCTCGCGATGACGCTGGTCAAGCGCGGCGCCGACGCCAATCTCCTCAACGACGACGGCGTGGGACCGCTGTTCGCGGTGCTCAACAACGAATGGGCGCTGCGCACCTGGTATCCGCAGCCAACGGCCGGCGCGCAGCAGCAAACCTCGTATCTGCAGCTGCTCGAGACGATGCTCAAGGCCGGCGCCGATCCGAACGCGCGCACGCTGTCGCACATCTGGTACGCGTCGTACAACACCGGCCGCATGGGCGTGGATTTCGCGGGCGCGACGCCGTTCTGGCGCGCCGCCTACTCGCTCGACGTCGACGCGATGCGCATGCTCGTGAAGTACGGCGCCGATCCCAACATCCCGACGATGTCGTTCGGCACGCCGAAGCGTCCGAACGATCCCTCGGGCTTGCCGGCCGTGCCGGCCGGCGGCCCGCACGTCACGCCGTTCCAGGCGGCGAGCGGCGTCGGCTACGGCACCTCGCGCGTCGCCCAGCAGCACCGGCATGTGCCGGACGGCTGGATGCCTGCCGCGAAGTACTTCGTCGAGGAGCTCCACGTCGACGTCAACGCGCGCGACGCCGACGGCTTCACGGCGCTCCATCACGCGGCGGCCCGCGGCGACAACGAGGTGATCAAGTACCTCGTGCAGCACGGCGCCGACGTCATGGCCGTTGCGCGCTCGGGACAGACCACGGTCGACATGGCCAACAGCCCCGAACAACGCACGCAGCCGTTCCCCGAGACGATTGCGCTGCTCGAAGGCCTGGGCGCGAAGAACAACCACAAGTGCCAGGCGTGCAAGTAGCACGCCGGTAATCGGCGAGCGCCGATCCACGTGAGATCGTGAAGCGCGGGACGGGCAGCCCTTCGACACCGAAGCGCACAGCCGGAAAGAACGCGAACGTCAACGCCGTCGAGCCGAGCCGCATGAGCGCCAGGCTCGGGTTCGCGGCCGTTGTCGCCGTAGGCCTCGCGGCGTTCGCTTTCGCCTTTCACAAGCTCGACGACTTCGACACGTGGTGGCATCTCGCGTCCGGGCGCTGGATCGCCGTGCATCATTCGATCCCGGCCACGGACACGCTCTCATACACCGTCCGCGATCACGCCTGGATCAACCTGCAGTGGATGTTCGATCTTGCGTTGTACCTGCTCTACCGTGTTGGCGGTCCGGCGTTGCTCTGCGCCGCCGGCGCCGCTGTTTTCGCGGCGGCGGCCGCTCTCCTCCTCCGGTTGACAACGCGCCACGTCGGCGCGGGCCTTGGCGCGCTCGTCGGGCTTCTCGCAATCGTGGCGGCGCAGGAGCGCATCACGCTGCGTCCGGAGCTGATCTCGTTTCTGCTGCTCGCGGGCGTACTGTCCATCCTCGAGTACGCACGCCGGCACGACGGCCGCGCGGCGTGGCTGCTCGTGCCGCTGATGATCGTGTGGGCGAACGTGCACGCGCTCTTCGTGATCGGCGCGTTCGCGATCGTCTGCGGGCTCGTTGGCGACGCAAGCGCGCCGCCGCGGCGGTTGATCGCCGCGTCCGTCATCGCGCTTGCCTCCGTCATCCTCAATCCGTACGGCCTGACGGGCGTGCTCTTCCCCGTGAAGCTCGTCTCGCGCATCAACGGATCGAACCCGGTGTTTCGGACGATCGGCGAGTTCGGGTCGCCGTTTGCGGAAGGCGCCGTCGGAGTGTCGGTCCTCTTCTATAAGATCGTCCTCGGTATCGGATGCGTCGCGGGCGTAGCCGCGCTTTTCGTCTCGCTGCGATCGAGGGCGCGGACGTTCGACTGGGGCGGTGCGATCCTCTTCGCGGGGCTCGCCATCGTGTCGATCGCCGCCCGGCGCAACATTGCGCTCTTTGCCATCGGCAGCGCACCGTTCATCGCGTACTGCATCGGCGTGGTGCGTGCGATTGGCCTAGGCGGACGCCCGCGCTCCGCGCGCTGGCTGCCGGTGGCGTCAGCGGCGACGGCCGTCGCGGCCGTGCTGCTCGCCGCGGCGGTCGCGACCGGAGCGTTCTACCGCTACGACAACCAGCCGCAGGAATTCGGCCCGGGCGTGATCGAGGGGACGTTTCCAATCCGGGCTGCCGCATTCGCGCGGGCCGCCGCGCTGCCGCGCGCGATGTACAACGACATGGGCGCCGGCGGCTATCTCGCCTGGGACGATCCAATCGGCGACGGCGTCTTCGTCGACGGCCGGCTCGAGGTGTACGACGCGGACTTCCTCACCGAGTACGCGAACGCGCTCGCGGACCCTGCGCGCTGGCAAGCGGAGGCGGATCGCTACGGCATTCAGACCGCCATCATCTTTCATCGCTTCGAGAACGACCGCGTGCTCGCCGGCCAGATCTTTCGCAGCGGCGCGTGGACGCTCGTCTACTCCGACGAAGTCGCCGCCGTCTTCGTGCGCACTTCAGGCAACGACGCAGCGCTTGCCAGAGCCGCCGCGCTGCGGCCGGAGTGGGACGCCCGCACGGACGCGTGGCTCGCGCGCCCGGCCGTGAAATGGCCGTACCCCGCCGGCCGCATCGAAGGCACGCGCGCGCTCGCGCGCTTCCGCGCGACGGTTGGATTGCTCGAGCCGGCGGTGACCGCGTATCTGAAGCTCGTCGATCTCGGCATTCCGTCGCGCGAAGAGATCGAGGATCGGTTGCTGCTGGCGCGATATTTCGCGAAGACCGGGCGGCTCGATCAGGCGCGCGAGCAGGCCTTGCGCATCCTCGCGATCGATCCCGGACAAGCCGAGGCGAGGAAACTCGTCGGATGACGCTAAGGGATGAACTGCCCGCATCCAGAACGACGCACCGCCTGTAAAGTTCAAACCCAATCGCTCTTGTGGTCAGGCATGTCGAAACGGGCCCCGGCCGCGACAGTCCTGTGACGCCAATCTTGTGATTGGCGGCTGATCGAGCGTCCGCGCATCCTGCCCGCGCGCGCGCGTCTGGCACGCGAGTTGGATACTCCCAGGTATCGGGATCATGCGGGGATCGATAGCGAGATCGACAATCGCATTGTGCGCGGCCCTCGTCGCCACCACGCTGGCGTGCCGCCGCAACTCGCCGACCTCGCCGACACCCGCGCTCACGATTTCGACGCAACCGCAGAGTCAGTCGATCGCGAATGGCGCGAGCGCGACCGTCTCCGTGTCCGCGAGCGGCGCCGACGCCTTCACCTATCAGTGGTACGCCGGCACGAGCGGAACGACGTCGACGCCAGTGTCGGGCGCGACCTCGTCCAGCTACTCGACACCCGCGCTCACGGCGACGGCGAGCTACTGGGTACGCGTGGTTGCCGGCAGCGCGCACGTCGATTCCGCGACGGCGACGATCACCGTCGCGCCGCCCGACCCGCCATCGATCACCAAACAGCCCCAGGACGTGACGATTCCGCGAGGCCAGCAGACGACGCTGACCGTCGAAGCGTCAGGCACGCCGCCGCTCGCGTATCAGTGGTACGAGTGGTCGAACGGCATCGCGCATGCGATTGACGGCGCGACGGCAACCTCGTTCCTCACGGCGTCGACGCAGACGGCCGCGGTCGTGTTCTTCGTGCGCGTCACGAACGTGAAAGGCTCGGTCGATTCAGCGCACGCGACGGTCTCGATCGGCACGTCTGGCTCATCGCCGTCGCCACCGCCACCGTCGCCGTCGCCGTCGCCGTCGCCGTCGCCGTCGCCAAGCCCGACGCCCACGCCGGGCCCTTCGTCAGTGGTGATGCTCGACGATCCTCTCGGCTACCGGCTGCTCTTTCCTTCGTCGAACTGGTGGAACGAAGACATCAGCGCGGCGCCGGTCGATCCGAACTCTGACGCGTTCATCAGCTTCATCGGCGCGACGCGATCGCTGCATCCCGACTTCGGCCCGCCGCCGTACGGCATCCCGTACATCGGCGTCGGCGGAACGCAAGCGCGCGTGCCAGTGACGTTCACCGCCTACGGCAGCGAGAGCGACAGCGGGTTTGGCGGCGTCCCCGGCTATCCGGTGCCGGACGAAGCAAAGACGCTCCCGAACTACATCGAGGGGGGCGTGCCCGGCGGCGGCACCAGCGGCGATCGCCACATGCTCATCGTCGATCGCGATCGGTGGGTGTTGTTCGAGCTGTACGCGTCGCATTGGAATCAGAGCGCCAACCGGTGGGAAGCCGGCTCGGGCGCGATCTTCGATCTCTCACAGAACGGCCGGCGGCCGGACGGTTGGACGTCAGCGGATGCCGCAGGCCTCGCGATTCTTCCGGGCCTCGTGCGTTATGACGATGTGTACAGCGGCGCGGAGATTCAGCACGCGTTTCGCGTGACGGTGCGGAGTACGAATGGCTACGTCTGGCCAGCGTCGCACTCGGCCGGGTCGACCGGCGGCGCGCTGCCGATGGGCGCGCGCCTGCGGCTCAAGGCGACGAAGGATCTGTCCGGCTTCCCGGCGGACATGCAGCGCGTCTTCCGCGCGATGCAGCGCTACGGCCTCATTGTCGCCGACAACGGGTCGGACATGTACATCACGGGCACGATGGATCCGCGCTGGAACAACAGCGTGTTGAATCCGGCGTTCGGCGCGCTGAAGGCCAGCGACTTCGAGGTCGTGCAGCTCGGGATCCGGTAGGTACGGGACACTTCTCGACTTTCACTGTTTGATCACGCTTCGCTCACGACTCCGCGTACCCGTCCACGCCACGATGGACGCCAGATGAGGTGCGCGATGTTCACACGACGATTCCCGCTGACACTGACGGCGACCTTGGGTGCGGCGAGCCTTTCGACCGCTGCCTGGGCGCAGATGGCGCCCGTGCCGCCGCCCGTGGAGGCGGCGCCTGTTGAAGTGAGCCTTGGCGTGAGCATCAACGCGCTCGCGAGCGACCTGAACGCGCGGCCGGCGTGCGCTGCGCTCGGCGATCCGTGCACGCACGTGCAGTCGAGTGACTGGGGCGGATTTGGTCTCGATCTCGGTGTTGCCGGCGCGGTCGCGCGCCACCTGGCCCTCACGGGCGCGGCGACCGTCGCAGAGTACAACTGGGATTCGCCCGAGAGTGTTCGCGCGAACCGGACGAGCGCAAGCATCGTGCGGGCGTTCCTGGCGGGACCGACCTGGCGATCGAGCTTCACGCGTCCGCGGGGCGTGAACAACGAATCGGATCGCATGTTCGGCGAGGTACTCGTCGGCGTCGAGGGCAGCACGATTGCGCCGCCGCATCGCGTCATCCAGGCGAGCGTCGGCGTCGACAGCCACGGCTTGCTGCCGTCTTCACCCAGCCATTCCGTGACCGTACGTCTCGAAGTCGGCTACCGCGCGTCGCCGGGCCTCTCGCATCCGGAAACTGGATTGAGGTTCTTCATCGGCGCGGTGATCGGACGCACCTCCAGTCCCCGGCGACGTGCGAAGCCGAGCGGCCGCCGCAGTCGCCGGGGGTACTGAACAGTTCCGCCGTGCCGAGGGTCTCGCCCGGCACGGACGGTCAGGTTGAGGAAGCGCGCAACAACGCGTCGTGCGGGTACGTTGGAGCCGCCTTATTCGAGGAACGAGCTACGTGTTGGTGAACCTAGAGGAGTGAGACGCGAGGAGGTGCGCGACCGGAGCTCGAGGTGGTGAATTGATCGAGACGAGCGACGTGAAAACTCTTCGGCACGCCAACGGCGTTCGTCGGCGGCCGCGCGCAGCCGGCCACCAGATACGCTTCGTACTCCAAGCGCCCGGGCGTCGCGGGCGTCATTCCGCGCCCGCCTGGTGCGGTCACTTCGGCCGCAGCCGTCATCGTCGTGGCCGCGGCGGGCCGGTACTTGACGAAATGGCCGTGGCCCTCGTTGACGTAAATCGCGAACACTTCGTCGGTGGTTCGCGCGACGACGTCGAGGTCGCCGTCGTGATCGACGTCGACGACAATCGCGGCGACGACGTGCGCGCTCGGGGCAATTGTCGAGAGGACCTGGAGAACGGACGTGTCGACCGGTACGAGTTGGAGCACCGACAGCTGCGGTGAGAAGCCCGGCCGCAACCCCGGCACCGCGCTGGCCAGGAGTATGATCGCCGCAACGAGGCCGAGCGCGCGATGAATCCTCGACACCAACACGGTGTCGGATGATAGCACGCTGTCGCGTCGCGCTCGAATCAACAGCTACTGCCGCATCTTTGCGGCCGTCACCGCGTCGCCCAACTCCAAGCGATCGACGACGTCCATTCCGCGCACAACGCGTCCGAGCGACGTGAAGTCGCCCTCGTTGTGCGGCTGCGGCGTGCTGCCGAGCGTGTAGCCGGGACGACCGGTATCGAGCCCCGCCGAGGCCCAGCTCAAATTGCCACGCGTGAGTCCCCGGCGATTGACTTCGTCGCGCAGCGTCAGCGCATTCTTGATGCCATCTTGCTGTGCGACGAAATTCGGCACCACGCGGCCGAACTCGGTGCCGACGATGTCGCCGGATTCAACCTCGTGCAAAAAGTACTCCGTGCCGAGCGGCGAATCGCCCGGGTACAACTCGAGCTCGATCTCTCCCTTCGGCGTTGTCCAGATCGCGTGCGGCTTCGGCGCGCCGTTGTAGTCGGGCACGATCCAGCGCTCGACGATCCGACGGTAATCCTCTTCGGCAAGTTTGGGCGGCTCTGGTCTGGCGGCGGCTCGACCGGCGCCTGGCGCGCCGCCGCGCCCTCGCGCGCCGGCGCCGGCCGACGGATTCGCCGCGGCCTCGATGCGCTGCAACGTGCGCTGCGCCGTCGTGCGCGCGTCCTGACTCGGACTCTGCGCAAGCGCGGTCGCCGCGTCTTTGGCGGCATCGGGCGCGAGCGTGGCAAGCGGCGTCAGGGCCGTCATGCGAACTGCCGTCGGCCGCGTTGGACCGGCGGCGGCGATAAGGCGCGGAACGATTGTGTCCTTATGCGTCGGATAGCGCCCGAGCGCTTCGGCCGCCGAGACCGAGAGCCACGTATCCGGCGAATCGAGCATCGACAGCACGACGTCAAACGACGCGTCGTCATCGTACGTCGCGAGCGCGCGGAGCGCTTCGGTGCGAACCCGGCGATCGCTGTCGCGCACGGCCTCACGAAGCCGCGCGGCCTGGCGGGTCTTGATCTCGGGAGAGACCGGCGCGGCCGGCTGCGCGGCAGGAGCACCGGCGCCCGGCGCGGCGGCCGGCGGCGCGATCACGCCAAGTCCGCGCACGGCCCAGAAGCGCACTTCAGGCGAAGGATCCGAGCTCAAGCGAAGCAGCGTCTCGGCGGCGGCCGGATCGCGCGGTCTGTAGAGCGCCCACGTCGCACGCCACCGCACCTCGACGTCCTTCGCGGTCGACCACTTGATGATCGGCGCGAGATCGTCGGGCCCCGTGAAACGCCCGGCCGACAGCAGCGCCTCGCCGACCACGGGCGCGGCGGCCGTCGTCGCGGGCGCGGCCGCGAGGTACTTCGCGAGTGCGACGCGCGCTTCGGGCGATCGGATCTTGCCGAGCGAGCACGCCGCCTCACGCGCGACATCCGGCGGTGTCGAGGACGCCATCAACAGTCCGCCGAGCCAGCCGACGGCATCGCTGTCCTTGAGCTGTCCGGTTGAGAACGCGACGGTCGCGGCGACCTCGACGTCGGAGTCTCCGCGCGCCGTGGCGAGCAGCGTACGCGCCTGGTTCGTGACGGTGGTTTGCGCGTCAGTCGCACGGGGCCGCGGATACGCGATCCGACCGATCGCGAGCGCCGCACGCCGCCGTACTTCCGGATGCGACGACTTCAGATAGCCGCCGATGACGCCCGGGTCGAACACCCGCGTGTCCTCCAGCATCAGGAGCTTCGTGATGGCGTCGATGTCCGCAGTCGTCAGCGGCGGTTTTCGCTGGCCCTGCGACAGCAGCGTCGGCGCGGCCAGACCAAGCACGAGCGTCAGAACGACGATTCGTCGAGTCATCGCCGGGATGATACTCCGCTCAGGGAACGCCCATGGGCGTTCGACGTCCAAGGCCTGAGGCTCTCCAGACATCAGTAACGAGCTACACCCCGTGGATGAAGCTCAAGATGTCCGGCAGATCGATCCGCTGTGAGTACGTCACGCCCGTGCAGTTGCCGTTGTTGACGAACGTGTTGATGGCCAGCACCGTCGTCGTGCTCGCGATGAAGTCGGGCCCGCCGGAATCACCGAAGCAGATGCCGCCCTTGCCCTGTGCGGGATTCGCGGTGAGCTTGATGAATTCGTCGCTGATCGCATCGTTGCTCTGAATCAGCAGGCTCGGGGCAAAGAAGCGTGTGAACAGGAAAATGTCCTGCGGCTTGCCGCCGCCGCGGACGAATCCCTGCACGCCGTAGCCCACGAGATCGATCGGACTGTTCATCGGTAACGTGTCGACGAGACCGGCGGACGGCAGCGTGACGAACCGGCCAGGATTGACGGCCGAGATGAGCTGGACGATCGCGACGTCATGCGAGTCGAATCCCGGCACGCCATGCCCGCAGTTCGGGCACCAGTTCGGGTTCGCCACGAACGTGCCTTGCGTGAAGTCGGTCGGAAACGTGAAGGACCCGGACTTGTAGCTCACGAACACCGGCTGGCCTGGATCGGCGCAATGGGCGGCGGTCAGAAACCGCGTCGGGGACACCGCCGAACCCGAACAGATCGAGATGGTGTTGGCGTCGATGAACTGAATCACCGTGCCGACGTACGGGTGGAGATTGCCATCCGGCTGACCGTTCGTCACCGTCAGCACGGGCACCACCGCCGCCATCACCGTTGCCACCGTCAACGCAGCGAGCATCCTGAATCGCATATTTCCTCCAGTTGGCCGGGTGGGGTGATCGAACTACTTCGGCGCCCTCGCGGTCAATGCCAAAACGGCATACGCGGTGGCGGCGTCGCTCATGAACTTTCCCGGATCCGACTCCGGGTCACGGTCTTTGTTCAGCGACATCGCCGGCCACTGGCCGGTCGTACGATTCTGGTTGCGACGAAGCCACTCGAGACCCTTGGCGACGCGTGGATCGATCTGACTGACGCCCGCGCTCTCGAACGCGAGCACGGCGAGCGCCGTCGCATAGCCGTCCGTGCCCGACGCGCTCGGCGTGTTGTCGACGCGCTTGTAGGGACCGAGCGCCGGAGCGTTCCAGCCACCATCGGCCTGTTGCAGCACGCTCACCTGATCGATCGCCGCGCGCCGCTCGTCGGCGGTCAGAAGATCCGGCACGACGCTCGAGACCCACACCGCCACCAGCCGGTTGTGCAGCGACTCGTGCTCGAACTGTTTCTGGAAGTAGCTCCGCAGCTGCGCCAGGTTGTCCTGAATCTGCGGGGCGCTGGCATAGTCATCCGGCGCGGAACCGACGGCGAGTGCCGCCATCGCCGCGCCGAAGTACGGCGAATTCGGCGACTCCCACGGCTCGTACCCGAAGTTCAGCCACGTCCATGCGCCCGTCTGAGGACCCGTCTTCATCTGCAGCGCCCACATGTTCGAGAGCGCCGTCTTGGTCTCATCGCGGAGATGGCCGGTCTCGGCATCGCGACGCGCGAGCACCAGCGCGTTCATCACGGACTCGATGGCGCGCGATTCGCTCGTCTTCGGCACCCCGCGCGTCTGATCCGGATAGAACGGCTCGATGTCGCGCCACATCCGCGCGCGTACGAGCAAGTTGCCGAGGACCTTCGCTTCAGGGCCGGCCGGCTCGGGCTCGCCAAGCACGCGCCGCAGCGCGGGCCGCGCCAGCGCATACGGCAGCGTCGTGTGGCACGAAATGCAGAACGTTCCGTGATCGCGTTTGGCGCTCTGCCAGGTCGTCCACCAGTCCGCGCGGCTGTCCAGATACGATGCGGCGGCCTTCGCGTCCCAGTCCAGCGGCTCGGCCGCGGCTCCCTTCCTCGCGATCGCCGACGACCACGCGGCGGCGAGCACGAGTACGGACAACGGCCCGACGAAGCGTTTCACGTTTGGCCTCACTCCGCGCGAATCGCGTCCACCGGATTGAGCAGACTCGCCCGCCGCGCGGGGATGATGCAGGCGAGCAGTGCGGCCAGTCCCAGAAACGCGATCGTGAACGTCAACAACGGCGGACTGTACGCCGACGTTTGATACAGCTGCGACGCGATCAGACGTCCGAGCGCGAGCGCCGCCGCGAGACCGACGACGAGGCCGATGGCGACGGGACGCATGCCCTGATCGATCACGAGACGAAGAATGTCGCGCGTTTCCGCGCCGAACGCCAGTCGCACGCGGATTTCACCCGTACGTTGTCTGACGCTGTATGCGACGGCGCCGTAGACGCCGACCGTCGCGAGCACGATCGCGACCGCGGCGAAGAGTCCGAGCAGCCACATCATCAGTCGCGCCTGCCCCAACGTCTGCGCCACCACGACATCCATCGTCTGCGGGTTCGCGACCGCGACCCCGGAATCGACGGCGGAGAGCGCGCCTTGCACCGCTCGTGTGACGCCGCTCGGCTCGAGACGACTCCGGACCGTGATCAGTCCAAACGGGAAGTTCTCTTGCGCCCAGGGCCGATAGAATTCCATCCCTGGCGCGTCGGCCACACGCTGCGAGCGCACGTCGCCAACCACGCCGACGATCTCGGCGGGAGTGCCCGCGCTCGTCACGAGCAACGTTTTGCCGATCGGATTCTCGCCGGGGAACACTTTCTTCGCGCCCGCCTCACTGATGAGCAGCACGTTCTTGCCGGCCGCGATATCGTGCTCGTCGAAATCGCGCCCGGCAATCAGGGGAATGCCCCACGTCTTGAGAAATCCGGGAGAGATGTCATGTCCCGGCGCAGACGGCCGTTTGTCAACCGGCGGGATCGCCGCGTCCGCGCGCGTATACAACGTCCTTCCGCCGCCGAGGAGCGGGGCGTCGCTGCTGATGCTCGCGTGTTCCACGCCAGGCGCGTTGCGCAGTCCAGCGAGCGTCCGATCGACGAAATGTTGGCGCACGTCCATGTCGTCGTAGCGCCCTTGCGGCAGCGTGATGAATCCGATCCAAAGGTGTTCCGAGTCGAACCCGAGATCCTGCTGGGTCAGGCGGACAAAGCTCGAGATGAGCAGCGCCGCGCCGGCGAGGAGCGCGACCGACAACGCGACTTGCGCGCCCACGAGAATTCTGCGGAACCGCTGCTGCCGTTGGCTCCCGCTCGAGCCGCGGCCGCCCTCTTTCAGCGCGGTGATCAAATCCGCGCGCGACGCCTGAAGCGCGGGATACATCCCCATCAGAACGCCTGTCACGACCGACAGCAACGTCGTAAACAGCAGCATGGGGAATGAGAGTCCCGGCGCGTAGTCGCGCTCGAGCGGCAGAAAGTTCGACGCCATCGCGGGAATCACCGGGACCAGGCGCCACGCCAGGAAGGCGCCGGCAATTCCGGCGAGGATGCTGACGAGGAGACTCTCGAAGAGAAACAGCCTGAGAAGGCTCGGCCGCGACGCGCCGAGCGACATCCGCAGCGCGACCTCACGCCGCCGGGCGCTGAAGCGCGCGAGCAGCAGATTCGCCACGTTGCTGCACGCGATGAGCAAAACCAGCCCGACCGCACCCAGGAGCGTCGCGAATGCCGGACGCAGATCGCCGGTCACGTCCTCAGGCATCGTCTTGATTGAGGTCGTGGCGGTGCGATCGAGGTTGCCTGGATACGCCGCGGCGTAGCCTTGATCGAGCGCGGGCAGCGCCGCGCGCGCTTGTTCGATCGAGACGTTGGGCTTCAGCCGGCCGAGCACGCGAAGAAATCCGGTACCGCGCATCATGCGATCGTGCGAAAACCCGGGAATGACGAACGGCTTGGTCGTCCAGACCTCGGCGACCGCGTTGGTGCCGAACCACGCGGCCGGCTGGTCCGGAATGACGCCGACAATCGCGTGCGCCGTCCCGTCGAGCGTGACGCTCCGGCCGATGACGTCGGGATCGCTATTCAACCGTGCGCGCCAGAACTTCTCCGTAATCACCGCAACGTCCGCCTGCTCCTCTTCCGCCGGCAGAAACAGCCGGCCGCGAATCGGACGGACGCCGAGCAGCGTGAAGTAGTTCGAGGTCAGCCGGCCGCCAAAGACCTGCACGGGATCGCCGAGGCCGGTCAGCGTGAACGCGGAGAAATTCTCGGCCGCGAATTCCGTGAAGATGTCTTGCGCGTCCCGGAACTGCATGAAGCGCGGCGCCGACAGTGGAATCTCGTTGAGGTCGCGATCCTTCGCGCTCGCCGACAAATGCACCACGCGCGCCGGTTCGTCATACGGCAAGCCGCGCAAAAACAGATCGTCGACCAAACTGAAGATGGCGGTGTTGAGGCCGATGCCGATCGCCAGCGTCACGAGCGCCAGCAGCGTGAAGCCAGGCGATTTCAATAACTGACGAAGCGCAAAGCGGATGTCTCGGGTCATGGTGCGGCCTCTTCAGATCACCATTGTGAATCAGCATGACCCGCCTGACGATTGTTCGGAATCGGAACGATGCAGCCCGGGCGATCCTAGAACTGGATCGAGAACGTCACCCCCGTTCGTCCTGGAGCGAGAAACGGCGTCACCCGCATCTGGGGGCCGTCATCTTCAGCGCCGTACACCACGACGTGCCGGGAGATTCCGGCGCCGATCGCCATCCCCCAGAGTGAACCGATGTAGGCGCCAATCAACGCGCCTTTCGCCGAATCCGATCCCTGCGTGTCGGAAGACCCCATCATGAATAGAAACGCCATGCCGAGCCCACCGATCAGCGCACCCGCGTCGTGGTGGTTGCCGATACGCACAACACTCGCCACATCGCTCGAGGCCACCTCGTGAATGCCGTCCGCCAGCGTCAACGAGAGGAGGTCAGCCGACACATGAGCGAATCGCCCCCTGAACGCACGCCCACCGCGCATTTGAACTTCGATGACGTCCCCCTGGCGGACGCGGACCCAGAGGTCCTTCAAGGTGGTCAGTGGCGGATCGGCGGCGGCGTGACTCGGCGATGGCAGCTCGGGCCCGTACACGATCGAGTAGCCACCGGAGCCGGCGTCAATGAGCGCACCGATGCCGGCCGTCGTGAGAACCAGGACCGCGGCGCCGCCGCAGTTGTGCGAGCAGGCCCCAAAGGCTCCGGCCATGAGCAGGCCGGGCACGGCCCCCCAGAAGATCCCATTCCAGAGATCGTCGGGCCGCTCGATCCGTCCGATTTCCGTCGCCGGAATCTGACGCTCCTTGCCGTTGACTAGCACCACGAGCATGTCGGGCGAAAGCCTCAGGAGTTTCCCTTGGATCTGGCGACCGCTCTCCTCCGTGACGAAAATCGTCCCTCCCGGATTGAGTTGATGATTGGGATCGGAGATCACCTGAGCAAACGCCGGGCACGACAAGCCGAGGACCGCGAGCAGGAGCCATGTACTGGCGTAGCGGCGAGCGCGCATAATCCTTTCCTCACTCGACGCAGCTGACGAAGTTCGCGGGCCTCAGAACGTGACGACGCCGCCAACAGCAATGCGAAAGATGTTGAGACCGCCCTCTTCGGCGAAGACATGGACGTAGTCGGCCCCAGTCCTGATCCCAAACTTCTTCGAGAGCATGAAGTTCACGCCGCCACCAACCTGAAGCTCGAATTTGGTGACCGAATCGCCTGAGCTGGTCGCGAAGAACTCTTCACCGTCGGCGGTCATCGATACCTCGCCGCTGCCGGAGATGTGAAAGGCACCCATGAGGACGTGCGCGAACGGCGTCACGCGAGGGTTCTCGCGAGCGTTGAAGCGAACGCCGCCGAGGAACTGATGAACCTTGATGTGAACGGTGGCGTTGATGACCACGCCCGCATTTCCAACCGACTCAGTCTCGGTCTTGTAGTTGCCACCGACTTGAAAAACGATCCCGATCGCCTTCGTGACGTTGCCGGCGACATCACCGTACCAGCCGTTGGCTAACGTCTCGCCTTCGTCGGCCCCGCTTGCGACGTGAATGAACTGATAGCCACCAGAGACTTCAACCGCAGGCGTATCCTGCGCCTCCGCTGGAACTGCGACACCGACAATCGCCCCACAGACCAGCGCCGCGATGGTGCCCAAAGACAGCCTTCGCATCGATCTTCCTAAGCGCAGAGATGAGCAAGTGACATGCCAGTTCAGGGCAGCTGCATGGAAGATACATGTCGTCGATCCTTCTCTTCGGTGATGAATTCACTTGCGAGAAAACCCGGGGCAGCCGCAGCTTTTTCCTCACTTGGCGGCCGTACATGCCAGACGGGCACGCCATGCTTGACATGCGACATCTGTCGCGTCTAATATGCGACAAATGTCGCAGAAATCACCGCGAGGCCGCAACGACCACCTCACCCGCCGCGAGCGCGAGATCGTCAACGCCCTCTTCGCCCTGGGCAACCGTGCCTCGGCTGAAGACATCCGCGCGCGGCTCCTCGACCCGCCCTCCGACTCCTCGGTGCGGGTGATGCTGGCGCGACTGGAGCGGAAAGGCGTGCTGAAGCATCAGGTGGACGGTCTCAAGTACGTCTACTCCGCCACGACCTCGCCTTCGGTCGCCAAGCGCAATGCGCTCCAGCAGTACCTCCAGACGTTCTTCGGCGGCTCGCTGCCTCGGATGATGACCGCGCTCGTCGCCGAGTCGTCGTTCAGTGAGGACGAGCTCGACGCGCTCAAGGCGGAGATCGATCGCGTGCGCAAGGAAAGGAATCGGCCATGAGCGGATCATTTGTCGTCTCGATGCTCGCCGGCGTCACGGTCACGACCACGCTCGCGCTGACTGCAGTCCGTCTCGCGCGCCGCAGCCGCGCCGCGTTTCGCCACGTCCTGCTGGCTGCCTCGTTTGCGGTCCTCGCCACTCTGCCCATCGCGCCTTTTGTGGTGCCGTCGATTGTGGCCATCCCGATTGCCGCGCCGTCCGAAGCGATGGCCCCGGCGATTGAGTTCGTCACCGACGCGATGGCTCCTGCTCCGGCCAGAAATGGATCGCCATCGCCGGTGGTGTCGGCGCCACGTCCGTTCACAATGCCCTCGGCCGCCACGCTGCTGCTGACCGGCTGGATCGTGGGCGCCGCCTGCTTTCTCGCGCCCGTCGCCGTCGGCCTCTGGCAGATCCGCACGATCCGCCGATCGGCGCTGCCATGGCGTCGCGGTGAGTTCGTCGCTGCACGCGCCGGAGAAGAGCTCGGCGTCCGCCAGCGAGTGGAGGTCCACATGCACGAAGGGGTGGCGGGACCGATGACGTGCGGGATCGCGCGCCCGACCATCGTGTTTCCCATCGACGCCGCTGACTGGCCGGCCCAGGAAATCGACCGCGCGATCGTCCACGAGCTCGAACATGTGAGACGCCACGACTGGCTGAGCCAATGCTTCGCGCGCATCGTCTGTGCGATCTATTGGTTCCACCCGCTCGTGTGGATCGCCCGCCGCGCGTTCGAGCTCGAGGCCGAGCGCGCGTGTGATGACGCCGTGCTGCTCAGGGCCGAAGCGACCGGCTACGCGGATCAGCTCGTGGGATTGGCGGCGCGACTGTCCAGCAGCCATCGCCGGCCGCTGATCGCCATGGCGAGCCGGCGGGATCTCGCCGCGCGCGTGCGTGCGCTGCTCGACGGCGGGCAGGCCCGCGGCCGCGCCGGCACGACGGCGATTGCGACGGCGTGTGTCGTCGCCGTGGCGCTCGTGCTCACGATGTCCTCCCTTCGCATCGTGACGCGCGCCCAGACCGCCGACTTGAAGTTCGACGTGGCATCCGTGCGTCCGCACCCGAGCGATGGCGGCGGCAAGCGTGATCAGCGCGCATCCTATGGTCCGCAGAGCGTCGATTTCAGCGGGCTCGCGCTGGGCTTCATCATCGGCGAGGCGTACGCCGTTGCGCCGGGGCATGTCGTCGGAGCGACGGATCAGGTCACGGGCGCGCTGCGCGGCCTGGAGGGATACGACATCGAGGCCAGAGCGCCGCGTCCGGCGACCAGAGACGAGCTTCGCGGCATGCTGCAGTCGCTGCTGGCCGATCGCTTCAATCTGACGGTGCACCGTGAGAAGCGGGAGCAACCGGTTTTCCGGCTCGTGACAGCGAGCGGCGGGCCGAAGGTCACTCCGGCACAGTCCGGCGAGTTCGCAACAGACGCGTCATCATCAGATGGATTGGCGTTCCACAACGCGGAGCTTTCCAAGCTCGCCGGCCTGCTCACGAGTTTCGCCGGACGCGAAGTCGTCGACGACACTGGCCTGAAAGGGCTCTACAACTTTACGCTTCGAATGCCTGACGGCTATACGCTCGTGAGCGCAAAAGCCGGTCTCGCCACGGGCAACGGGCCGGACATTGGCAGCTTTGCCGCGCCGTTGCGAGAGCTCGGCCTGCAGTTGGTTTCGGGTAAGGCGACCGTCGACTATTTGGTCGTCGATCACGTCGAGCGGCCCACATCGAACGACGCCGCTGAAGCGACATCGTCCACGCAGGCGAGCGCGCCCCAGCGCTTCGAAGCCGTGTCCATCCGGCCGTGCGTGGACGACACTCCTCCGCCAGGCGCGAACGGCGGAGCCCGTTCAAGCCAGGGCGGATTTCCGTCGATCTCGCCCGGGCGCTTCACCATCGATTGCGGCACCATCGAGCGGCTCATCAGCAACGCGTACGTGCTGAATGGCGAGCGGCTCGAGAACAACACTCCGCGCATCGGCGACGTCTCGTGGTGGAGAGGCGGACCTGAATGGATTCGCTACGACAAGTTCACGATCGAGGCATCCGCCCCGGGCGTGACCGATCGCGCGATCCTGCTCGGCCCGATGCTGCGCGCGCTGCTCGAGGATCGTTTCAAGCTCAAGCTGCATCGCGAGACGCAGAACGCGCCGATGTACGCGATGACGATCGCAAAGGGCGGCCTCAAGATTCAACCGATGGCCCCGGGCGGCTGCGTGGATTATCGCGATCAGGCGTTGGATGCCGACACCGCGCGCGCGAACGCCGCGGCTGTCAATGCTGGCACCGCGAAACCCAACTGCGACGGCATGACGATGATGGGTGGCCCCGGCCACGCGCGGTGGACGATCGGCGGCACGACCATACCCAACTTCGCCGGCATCCTGACGTCGTCGATGGACCACCACGTCATGGACAAGACCGGCTACGACCCGGAGACGAAGTTCAACATCCACCTCGAGTTTGCGCCCGACGAGCACGTGCCTGGCCCCGACAAGCGCAATCCACGCACGACGTTCGACCCGCCCGATGCGCCCACGATCTTCGCGGCGCTCGAGCAGCAGCTCGGCCTCAAGCTCGAGCCGACGAAGGGCCCGCAGGGCGTGCTCGTCATCGATCAAGTCGAGCGTCCGAGGCCCGATGGCAGTCCTGTCGTTCCGATGCGGGCGATGGGGGCTGGAAACAGGCCTAGATAGAGCTCGATCAAGCTGGAAGTTAGAAGCCAGAAGTTCGAAGTTCGGACACTGTAGAACGCGACGCGGGCGGACTTGACTTGCCTACTACGACATAGTAGATCTCACCGAAGCGTAGGAGGCGGCATGCGAGCACCCAAACTGACCCGGTTGGAATTGCGGATCCTGGAGGCGCTCTGGGCGCGGGGAAACGCGTCCATTCGCGAGATCCAGGAAGCGTTTCCCGAGCCGCGCCCGGCGTATACGACCGTGCAGACGACCGTCTACCGCATGGAGACCAAGGGCGCGGTCAGGCGCGTGCGGAAGATCAGCAACGCGCACATCTTCGAGCCCGTCGTCGCGCGCGAGGTCGCGCGCCATCGCCTGCTCGACGAGATTCTCGGCCTCTTCGGCGGGAGCGCGCAGCCGATGATGGCGCAGCTCGTCGAGGCCGGAAAGCTGACGCTCGAGGACATCAAGGAGATTGAGAAGACGATCAAGGCGCGGAGGCAAAAATGACTCCTGCGCTGATCAATCATCTCTGGCAATCGACCATTGTCGCGATTGGCGCCGCGCTCGTGGCGCTGGCGCTGCGCCGCAATCACGCGAGCACGCGTCACGCGGTGTGGCTGGCCGCGTCGCTGAAGTTTCTCTTGCCGTTCTCGGTCCTGATCGCGCTGGGCGCAGCGTTTTCGTGGCCGAGCGCACCGGCGCCCGCGTCGGTCGCGCCCGCGATCGCTGAGACCGTTCAAACGATTGCGGAGCCGTTTGCTGATCTGTCGACCGGCCCTGCGCGCCTGATCGTCGAGCCGGCCCCGACGTCCACTCCCTGGGCCACCGTGCTTGCGGCGGTCTGGTTTGCCGGCATGCTCGTGGTGATCGCGCTTCGCGTTCGAGGCTGGTTGCAAGTGCGCGCCGCGGTCCGCGCGAGCACGCCGGTGGCACTTCCTGGCGTCGACAACGGCGTCGACGTGCGCGCAACGCCGGGCCTGCTCGAGCCCGGGGTCGTCGGCATCTGGCGTCCGGTACTGCTCCTACCGGTCGGCCTCGAATCCACGTTGAACGCGGATCAGCTTCGCGCGGTCGTCGCGCATGAGCTGCATCACATTCGGCGGCGCGACAACCTCACGTCCGCGCTGCACATGGCGGTCGAGACCGTGTTCTGGTTCCATCCGGTGGTGTGGTGGGTCGGCGCGCGTCTGATCGATGAGCGCGAACGCGCGTGCGATGAGTACGTGGTCGCAAGTGGCGCCGCGCCCGACGCGTACGCGGAAGCCATTCTCCACGTCTGCAAGCGTTACGTCGAGCAACCGGTCGCGTGCGTGTCGGGCGTCACGGGATCGGACTTGAAGAAACGCCTTGGCGCGATTCTCGCCGGTCGCGTCGGCCTCGGCCTGTCCAACACGCGCAAAGCCGTGCTCGTGCTGGCGGCGGCGGTCGCGCTGGCCGTACCGGTCGCGGCCGGAATGATCACCGCGCCGCCTCGAACGACCCCGCAAGCGAGCGGTCCGGTTCCGAGATTCGACGTGGTCTCTGTCAGACCGTGCGCGCCTGGCGCGCGTGGCGCGGTGCGCGGCAGCGGTAGCGCGCCGACGATCACCTCGCCTGGGCGGCTCTACCTCGAGTGCTATCCGCTCTCAACGATGCTCCAAGAGGCGTATGTGTTTTTCTCCGGCGGCCGCGCCCATGCGTTGGGGTTCTCCTCCACCGTCGGCATCGAAGGCACAGTCGACTGGATGAAATCCGATCGGTACACGATCGAAGCAACGACCGACCAGAACCCGCCGGCCGCCGTCATGCGCGGCCCGATGCTGCAAGCCGTGCTCGAGGATCGATTCAAGCTGCGCGTGCATCATGAGACGCGCGAGATGCCGATCTACGAGCTCGTGATCGCAAAATCCGGCGCGAAGGTCTCCCCGTACACCGGTCACGATTGCGCGATCAAGGACGACGGCGCGTGGCCGCCTCCTCCGCCGCCAGCGGGCCAGAGCTACTGCTCTGCCCGAGGCGGCATCGATGGCGACCAGTTCTTTCGATCGGGCGTCATGACGCTCGATGAGCTCGCGGCCCTCTCCGCGTTTGATCGCCCGGTGGTGAACAAGACCGGCATCACGGCGCCCGTCAGTTTGCATCTCGAGTATCCAAAGGAGGACATGAAGTCCGACGAAGCACCCCAACCGTCCGTGATGAAAGCGTTCAGGGATCAGCTCGGCCTCGACTTGCGCGCGTCGAAGGGACCGCGCGATTTTGTGATCATCGATCACGCAGAACGGCCGACGACTGATGGCTCGCCAGACGTGCCAATGCGCGCGAGAGGAGGCGGCCGATGACTCCCTCGATCATCAATCATCTCTGGCAATCCACGATTGTCGCGATGGGCGCGGCGCTCGTCGCGCTGGCGCTGCGACGCAATCACGCGAGCACGCGTCACGCGGTGTGGCTGGCCGCATCGCTGAAGTTTCTGTTGCCCTTCTCGTTCCTGATCGCGCTCGGCGCCGCGTTTTCGTGGCGGAGCGCCCCGGCGCCAGCGTCGGTCGCGCCGACGATCGCCGAGACCGTCCAAGCGATCGCAGAGCCGTTCGCGGACTCATCGACGACACCGCTTCGCGCCGTCGTGGCACAGACTCCAGCAACGATTCCATGGGGAACCGTGTTTACGCCGGTGTGGCTCTTCGGCGTGGCCGTCGTCGTCGCGCTGCGGACTCGCGGATGGCTGCGCGTGCGCGCTGCGCTCCGCGCGAGCACGCCGATCGCACTGTCAGGCGTCGACGACGGCATTGACGTGCGCGCCACGCCCGGCCTGCTCGAGCCGGGCGTCGTCGGCATCTGGCATCCCGTGCTGCTCGTGCCCGTCGGCGTTGAATCCACGCTCAGCGCGGATCAGCTTCGCACGGTCGTCGCGCATGAGTTGCATCACATTCGGCGGCGCGACAATCTGACGTCGGCAATCCACATGGTCGTGGAGGCCGTGTTCTGGTTTCATCCGATCGTCTGGTGGATCGGCACGCGTCTGATCGATGAGCGTGAACGCGCGTGCGACGAGTATGTCGTCGAGAGCGGCGCCGCGCCAGACGCGTACGCGGAAGCCATTCTCCACGTCTGCAAGCGTTACGTCGAGCAGCCGGTCGCGTGCGTATCGGGCGTCACCGGTTCGGACTTGAAGAAACGCCTTGGCGCGATTCTCGCCGGTCGCGTCGGCCTCGGCTTGTCCAGCACACGCAAGATCGTGCTCGCCTTGGCGGCGGCAATCGCGCTGGTCGTGCCTGTCGCGGCCGGAATGATCACCGCGCCGCTGCGAACATCATCGCAAGCGAGCGGCCCTGTGCCGAAATTCGAGGCCGTGTCTATCCGACCGTGCGACACGACGCCGGCGCCTGCTGCTCCAGGAACCGGTCGCGGCGGCGGTGCGGCTGGCGGATCGCCGGGCCGGCTGAACCTTGGTTGTCGGACGCTGCTCGACCTGATCGACCTGGCCTACGGCATCTACGCGAATGGCCGAGTCAATTCGAGGATGGAGAGAGCCATCCTTCCAGGCCTGAACCCGATGACCAATCGTGATCACTATCCCTTGCCGTCGGGCCTGCCGGATTGGATCTCGCACGACCGATTCACGATCGAGGCGAAGGCTGAAGGCGAGCCTCCCCCGGTTCCGGTGTTGCTCGGCTCGATGCTGCAGCGCATGCTCGAAGATCGCTTCAAGCTCAAGGTCCACCTCGAGACCCGCGTCGTGCCGGTGTACGAGCTGGTCGTCGCGAAAGGCGGATCGAAGGTGACGCCGGTCAAGCCCGGCGGATGCATCCCGTACGACTACAACGTGTCGCCGCAGCCGACACCTCCACCGGGCCAGCATCGCTGCGACAATCACAACGACCGGGACGCAAACGGCGACTTCGTCTACACGATGGAGTCGATCACCGTGGGCGAGTTCTTCGGCGGCTGGGGCCTGTTGGGCCGGCCCGTCGTGGATCGGACGGGGATTACCGAGCCTGTGTCGTTCCGCTTCGTCCAGAACGGACAAGCATCGAACCCGGACGACGCCGTGGCCGAGCGCATCGCCGCAATGCGGAGCCAGCTCGGCCTCGAGCTGCAGTCGGGTAAGGCGCCGCTCGATTTTCTGGTCATCGATCACGCCGAACGCCCAACCGGCGACTCGACGCCATCCGCCTCTACTCCGCCGCCGGTGCCGCCGCAGAAATTCGACGTCGCCTCCATCCGCCCGTGCGAGAGCACGCCGAGCGTGGCCGGCGGCCGCAGCGGCGGCGTCGGGCCGGTGTTTTCGCCGGGGCTGTTCGTCTACAACTGCGGCACGCTCGAGCAGCTCATCAACGGCGC
>CAYQRM010000132.1:0-7799 GCA_964419785.1 uncultured Solibacteraceae bacterium
TGCCCTCCGCGAGGCATTGCGCGTGCGCGAGAAGCTTTATCCACCCGACGACTGGCGCATCGCGCAAGTGCAGAGCCTGCTCGGCGCGGCGTTGATGGCCGCGAAGCGCGACGCGGAAGCCGAGCCGTTGATGCTCGCCGCGGATCGCGGACTCAAACCGATCGCCGGTATTCAGGAGCGAGAGCGCTCGGCAAATCGCGCGCGGCTCGAGAAGCTGCGCGCCAAAAGAAAGTGAAAGAAAACGCCGTCGGACATCCTACCGCGATGAGCAGTCATTTCATCGGAGGCAGTCATGTCCGCGATCGAGGATGTCAGCGGGACCGCATTTGTCGTCGCCGAATACCGCGCAGAAGAAAACCGTGAGCCTCGCCCGATCTACACGGATCCGGTCGTCAGTCTCTTCCTGAGCGACGCGAGCCGCCAGGCCGCCGAGCGGGTATCGTCCCGCTTTCCGCCGGTGCGCGACATGGTCAAGACGCGCACGCGGTACTTCGACGACATGCTCGAGGCGCAGATTTCGGCCGGCGTTGGTCAGGTCGTCATCCTCGGCGCCGGACTCGACACACGCGCGATCCGCAAACAGACCGCCGGCGTGTGCTACTTCGAAATCGACGATTCAGCCACTCTCGAGTTGAAGCGGCGCCGGTACCGCGAGGCGCGCATCCACAGCGACGTGGCGCTCATCGCCGGCAATTACGTGACGGACGACCTCATCGAACTTCTGCGCTCGCACAACTTCGCGTTCGACGTGCCGACGTATCTCATTTGGGAAGGCAACGTCATGTACATGCCGCTCGCGATCGACAAGCAGACAATGCTGAAGCTGAAACGAAACGTGAAGCGCTTCCGCCTGTCGTTCGACTATCTCACCGAGTCGGTTATTGCGAAGACGACCGGCGACGCCAGCCTGACCGTGCTCGTCGAGGCGTTCGAAGCGATGCGCGCGCCCTGGCTCTCCGGCATCGACGACATCGACGCCCTGGCCCGCGAGCTCGGCCTCCACGTCGTCGACAACGTCACGACCGGAGAGCTGTATCGCTCGTACCGCGGCCGTCCGGCGGCCTCGCCGATCTTTCAGCACTACTCGATCTGCACGCTCGAGGCGTAGAGGGTCGAACGGAACGATCAATCAGCCCGCAGCACATCCATGGGCGGCACCATCGTCGCGCGCCGAGCAGGCGCGGCGCTCGCGGCGATGGCAGCAACGATGGTCAGCGCCGAGGCGACGACGAGAACCGGAAGGCTGGCGGACGAAACGCCGAACAACTGGCTTCTGAGCGCGCGCCCCGCCAAAAGCGCGAGCGGCACGCCGATGACGAGGCCGATCGCCGTCTCTGAAGCAGCGCCGCCAATGACCAGCGCCCCGATGTTGCGGTGCGTCGCCCCGAGCGCCGAGCGGAGGCCGAACTCGCGAGTCCTCCGCGCCACACGATACGTCGTCACGCCATAAAGACCGATCGCCGCGAGCAGCAGCGCGATCGCCCCGAAAGCGTCGCTGAGCGATGCCACGAGCGTCCGATGGCTCGTCGTCGTCGCGATGAGCTCGGGGAAGCTCGCCATGCCGGTGGCCGGCAGATTCGGATCGATCGCGCCCAGCGCCGAGCGGACGACTGGCTCCATTGCGGCGGGGTCGCCGCGCACGTCGAGCTCGATCGCGCCGACGTATGTCGAGGATTCCTCGATCTTGTTGGAGAGCGCCGCCGCGTAGGTCATTCGTTGTGACAGCGGAACGAAAAACATCGGACGAATGTCCCGTGAGGCCTCGACATATCTGGCATCGGCCGCCACGCCGACGATCTCGTAGTCGGCGCCGTGACTGGGCTCGTACTTTCCAAATCGGCGGCCGATCGGATCCTGCCCAGGAAAGAACCGTCGCGCGAACGTCTCATTGACGACGGCGACCGATGGCGAGTCCACGCGATCATGCTCGTCGATTGGCCGGCCGCGAACGATCGGCGTGCCGACCGTCGCGAAGTACCGGGGACCAACGCGATCCCAGGCGACCGACCACGGCCCGCTGCCACCGTCGAGATAGATCGAACCGCCCCAGACGCCGTTGCTCTGCTGCGCTGTGTAGAGCGACAAACTTTCGCTCGCGACGCCCGGGAGCTGCGACAAGCGATCATCGAGCCGGCGGTACAGCGCCTCGAGCCGATCGGGCGTGTACCCGGAGCTTTGCGGATCGATCTGCACGATCAGTCGACCAGCAGGTTCGAAGCCGAACGGTTGTCGATCTATGTTGCGCAGGCTCTGCGTCAGAAGACCGGCAACCGTGACCAATGTGACCGAAAGCGCGGTTTGCAGGACGACGAGCAACCGCTGCGGCAGCGCAGCTTCGGTCACGACGCGCGACGAGCTGCGCAGCGCGTCGATGGGATCAGCGCGCGACGCCAGCCACGCGGGACCGGTGCCAAACAGCACGCCGGTGACGAGCGACACGACGAACGTGAACAAGAGAATCGGTACCGACGGCGTTGTCGAGATCGGCACGCTCGAACCGGGGAACGCCAGCATCAAGATCACGCGGCTCGAGAGCACGGCGGTGAGAAGGCCAGCCGCGCCGCCGAAGAGCGCGAGGACGAGGCTCTCGACGAGATGCCGGCGGAGGATGCGCGCGCGAGACGCGCCCATCGCGATCTCGACGGCGGCGCGAACGCGACGACCGGCGCCGCGCGCGAGGAGCAAGTTGGCGAGATTGGCGCAGGCCGTCAGCAGCACCGCGGCCGAGACGGCCAGCAACAAGTACAGTCCTTGCTCGTACTGGCTCCGCATCCCATTGATGCCGCCGCTCGCGGCGACGACGTGGACGACTTGCTCGTCGATCTTGGCAAGTTCGTCCGATCGATTGACGTGGCCTGGAACGCGCAGATAGTTCCGAAGCGCGGCCGTCAACTGCTCTTGAACCTGCGCCGGCTTCGCATCCGCCCGCAGGCGGCCGACGAGATAGAGCCAGCCCGCCGCCGTCTCGTCGAGCAGCGAGCCTTCGCGCGTGAACGTGGGCTCGACCGACAGCGGCATCCAGAAATCCGGCGGGTGATTGTCGAGCCGATCGCCGTAGAACGCCGGCGGCGTCACACCGACGAGCGTCACCGACACGCCGCTTATCGACAGCGTCTGGCCAATGGCCGATCGGTCGAGACCGTATCGCTGCCATGCGCCATAGCTCGCGACTGCGACTGGCGGCGCGCCTTTTCGATCGTCCGTCGCGTCGAGCATGCGGCCGGCGAGCGCGTTGACGCCGAGCGTGGTGAAGTAATTGCCCGACACGAATTCGCCGGCGAAGGCGTCGGCGCTCGCGCTTCCCGGGCGACGGACGCTCAAATCGTGGCGCAGCGTGTCGGCCGCGGCGATCTCGTCGAACGCCGCCATTTGATCGCGGACATCCCGATAGAATGGGTACGAAAAAATCGACCAGCTCCCTTGCAGCGTCTCCTGCGGACAGCAGCGGTACTGATCGCCGAGCGCGACGAGCTGGCCGGCATGTTCGACAGGCAGAGACGCCAGAAGCACACGGTGGACGAGCGTGAAGATCGCGGTGTTGGCGCCGATGCCGATCGAGAGCGTGAGCAGCGCGGTGGCCGTGAACCCGGGAGCGCGACGTAGCTGTCGCAGCGCAAATCGGACGTCTCGCCAGAGCCCGGGCGCGAGATCGCGAGTGCGGGGCACGATGGCGCGCGGCCGCTCGGAGACCTCGAAGAACGAGGCCGCGTTCAGCATGTCGACCGTCGCTTGCCGCGCTGCCTCTTCCGAACGCCCGCGGCGGATGGCCGACGACTCGTGGTCGGCCAGATGACCGGCGAGCTCGTCGAGCACGTCGGACGAGAGATCGCGGTGCTCCCGGCTGGCGCGCTCAACGACCCGCGCTCGCCATCGATCGAGCGTCGGATCACGCATAGCGCAATCCTCCGAGATCGCGAATCAGCTCGAAGAACTGACGCCACTCCTTGCGCTGCGCGGCCAGCACCTCATGGCCCTCGGCGGTGATCCGGTAGTACCTCCGTCGGCGCTGTCCGGACTTCTCGACCCAGCGGCCCTCGATCCATTTCCGCTCTTCGATCTTGTAGAGCGTCGCGTAGAGGGATGCGAAGTTGAAGGTCAGCGCCCCGGCGGATCGCTCTTCGATGAGCGTCGCCAGCTCGTATCCATGACGCGGGCCGTCCTCGAGCAGAGACAGGACGATGAGCTCGGTGGTGCCCTTCTTCGCTTCGCGAATCGCGCCGCTCGCCGCCATGGGATGTCCGCCACAATATTCTGGAGTCCAGAATAAAGTCAATCGACCGGCCGTCCCGAGCGCGCAGATCCGAGCGATCTTTGACAATGCCCTGCAGTGCCGTATACTTTATACTGCAAAGCATGGAGATCCGCCGCGCGACCCACCTCGGCATGTGCTTCGGCGTGCGGGACGCCATTACCCTCGCGCTCGAGTCCGCCGACGCCGGCCCGCTCACGATCCTCGGCGACCTGGTCCACAACCCGACGGTCCTCGACGCGCTCGGGGCCAAGGGCATCGTCGTCGCGCAGGACGCCTCCGACGCGCAAACGGGTACGGTGATGGTGACGGCGCACGGCGCATCCCGACTGGAGATGACGCGAACGCGGGCGCTCGGCCTCAAGGTCGTCGATGCCACCTGCCCGCTCGTGCACGTCGCGCACCGTGCCGCCGCGGCGCTTCGGCAGGACGGATATCACGTCGTGATCGTCGGTCAGCGCGATCACGTGGAGGTGCGCGGACTTACCGGGGATCTCGATAGTTTCGACGTCGTCCTCACCGAAGAAGATGTCCTCGGGCTCGACGAGCATCCGCGGATCGGGATCGCCGCTCAGACCACACAGCCGCTGGAACGCGTCCGTCGCCTCGCCGCGCTGATTCGACGACGTTTCCCCGCGTCAGATGTGCGTGTGATCGACACGGTCTGCAAGCCGACGAAGCAGCGACAGACGGCCGCCATCGATCTCGCCGAGCACGTGGACGTCGTCATCGTCGTCGGTGGAGCCTCGAGCAACAACACACGCGAGCTCGTGAGGACATGCGCTGAGCACTGCGCGCGCGTGCACCACGTCCAGACGGAAGCGGACGTTCGGATCGAGTGGTTCGCCGATGCGGAAATCGTCGGCCTCACGGCCGGCACGTCGACGCCCGACGAGGTCATCGATCGCGTCGAAGCGCGCATTCGCGAGATCGAGTGTGCGAGCGCGCTCGTCGCGATTTCGAAGAGCACCCGGTGAGGAGAGACATGTCGGCACGCGGTCGGTGGGTCCTGGTCGTCGTGTTTGCGACGGCCATGGCATGGATGGAAGCCGCAACGGTCTTCTACATTCGCGCGCTCGTCGATCGCATCGATCCGCACCAGACGGACCCTCTGCCGCTCTACGGCGCGCTCGGCAACGTCGAGCTCGTACGCGAAGCGGCCACGCTCGTGATGCTCGTCGCGACCGGCTGGCTCGCCGGGCGCGCGTGGCGGGACCGAGCCGCGTATTTCGCGATCGCGTTCGGATTCTGGGACGTGCTGTACTACGTGTTCCTCCGCCCCATCAGCGGCTGGCCGAACACCCTGTTCGACTGGGACATCCTCTTTCTACTGCCGCTGCCATGGTGGGGCCCGGTGATCGCGCCGGTCAGCATTGCCGTGTTGATGATCGTGTGGGGCACGCTCGCGACGCAATCGCGCGATTCACAAGCCAACACATCCGCGCGCTGGACGTGGGCGCTCGCCGGCGTCGGCTGCGTGCTTGCGTTGGGCGTCTTCATGACGGACGCGTTTCGCGCGCTACCGGACGGACGCGATGCCATCCTCCGCGTGCTGCCGGCCGCCTTCAACTGGCCCGTCTTCGCTGCGGCGTTCGTGCTGATGGCGATGCCAATCGCCTTTCGCGCGTTTCTCACGATCCGGTCACGACTCCTCCCTGGCGCGCTCAGTACGCTCGCCGGCAATGGAGGAGACGATGCAAGACGATCTGTCCAACTTTCTGGCGCTGCTTCTGGCCGTGCAGGCGGGAGTGGGAGTGATATCGAATCCGCGGATGGCCACGACGGCGTACGCCGGAATCAAGATCGGCGGCGCCGTCAGCACCCGGTATCTGCCGAACGGTAACCGCCGCAGCGCCGGCTGCCGTTCGGCGACTGGCGCGATGGTGACACGCGCGTGACTGTCGGCGTCATGCTCGCGGTGTGTAACCACGCGAGCTCACTTCAGATTTGACCATTCGCGCGCGTTCGAGTGAGTTGCGTGTAGGATCCGATGACAAGCGATGAAAATCGGCATCCTCGGATCCGGACTCATGGGCGGCAAGCTCGGCGCGCTCTTCGCCAGGGCTGGCCACGACGTCGTCTTCAGCTACGCACGCAGCGATCGAAAGCTCACACGGTTGGCGCGCTCCGCCAAGGGCCGCGCTCGCCCGGGCACGCCAAGGGACGCGGTCCGCGATGCGGATGCGGTGCTCCTCGCGGTGCACTGGACGCGCGTGGAGGACGTGCTGAGGCAGGCCGGCAGCCTGTCGGGCAAGATCGTCGTCAGCTGCACCCTGCCAATGAACGCGGATGACACCCATCTCGTCGTCGCGCACACGTCGTCTGGCGCCGAGAACCTCAAGAAGAAGATGCGCGGCGCAAGAATCGTCTCCGCGTTTTCCACCGTGCCGAGCGAAGTGCTCTTTGACGTATTCGCCAACCGGCGAAAGTCCGACCGGCCGAGCCTCGCTTACTGCGGCGATGACAAAGGGGCGAAGCGCGTCGCCGCGAGGCTAATTCAGGATATCGGTTTCGACCCCGTGGACGCGGGACCGCTGCGGATCGCGCGGTACCTCGAGCCTTTTTCATTGCTCGTTGCGCAGCTCGCCTACGAGGGCGACGACGGCCCCAAGCTGGCGTACCGATTTAGACGGTATTGATCGATTGTCGCCGCTGGGATCGGTCGATTTCATCGGCGGACACGACTTCTCAGCGCACGCTCAGGACTTTCACCGGCCGCGGCGTCCATAGTGATGATCGAGGTGACTATGGCGACCCCGTCAGACCGGCTGCTCCTGTGGGCCCCTCGCGTTCTCGGCGTTCTTGCGAGCGTGTTCATTGGTATGTTCGCGCTCGATGCCTTCAGCGCGGGCAAACCGTGGCCGGCAGCCCTGCCCGACTTCTTCGTCCACCTGATTCCTGCCTTCGTCCTGCTCGGAATCGTGGTGGTGTCCTTTGCGCGGCCGTGGATCGGCGCGATCGGCTTCATTGGTCTCGCCACCGCGTACGCGCTCTTGGTACCGAAAGGTCATCTCGACTGGACGTTCGCCATTTCGGGCCCGCTGATCGTCGTGGGCGTGCTGTTCCTTTGGAGCTGGCGGGCTCACCGCACCGCGTGAAGCATTAGCGGGTAGAGCGCTTGCCCGTTCGACGCCGCGTCCGTGCCGCCCGCTTCGCGGCCGAGGACCGCGCCGAGGCGGGCCGCCGCTTCGCTGCGCTCTTCGCCTGACGTGCGAGCGCTTGCTTCGAGGCGCCCCGGTGTCCTTTCCGCTTCAACGCTTTCGAGGTTGCGCGCGACCGGGTTGGCGACGTCGGGCGCCCAGCTCGAGCGCTCTCCTGTTCAGCCTTGTGCCGCATCTCGCTCGAGCCATCCGACGGCGGCGGTAGGTCGACGCCAGCTCTTCGCGCCTTGGACAGGCCGATTGCTATCGCCTGCTTCGTATTGGCGACGCCGTGCTTGCCCTCGCGCACATGATGCATTTCCTCGCGCACGAATTCGCCGGCCTGCGTCGACGGAGATTTGCCCTCGCGAGCATCCTCGTGAGCGCGTTCAATCGTTTCCTTGTCTGGC